>NZ_JABXKI010000370.1 GCF_017115095.1 Nostoc sp. NMS4
AGCTATCCAGCGACAGCCGATGCTTTCAGAGGAAATGCAACCTCAAGAAAGTCTAGAAACTAACTCTAGTATCAAAGAGCGAGTTGATTTCCCAACCCAACCAATGCAAGCAAAACTGAAAATTGGTGCATTAGTACAAACCAAGCAATTATTACAATGTAAGAGCGATCGCATCCAACCCCTAGATAATATTGAGAGTCGCCTGAATAAGAGTAAAGGTGGGAGAAGTCCATTATCGTCTAATGTCCGTGGCTTCATCGAACCTCGGCTTAAAACTAATTTAAAAAATGTGCGGGTGCATACAAATTCCGAAGCGGTGCAGATGAGCCGGGAGTTGAGCGCAGAGGCATTTACTCATGGTAGTGATATTTACTATGGTTCGGGGAAGTCGCCGGGGAATAATGAGTTGACAGCCGATGAATTGACTCATGTGATGCAGCAGACAGGTGCAGTTCAAAGCCAGTACAACCTGCAAAAGACATCGCTGATTCAACTTACGGGAGAAACAAAAAAGCAAAAAACTTCGGGAAATTCATCAGTTAAGGATATTCAGAGAAAGCTGAATAAAATAGGTGTTCATCCAGCGCTGAAAATTGATGGTATTTTTGGCGGTCTAACCAGGCAAGCGGTGTGTAATTTCCAAGAAGACCATCGTGATAGCAAGGGTAAAAAATTGAAACTCACTGGTATAGTTAACGATTTAACCAAGCAAGCTATAGATAAAGCCAGCAATTTGGCTAAAGCCAGCGACTCGGTGCCTAAACCACTAGCAGCTGATGAATTAATTTTAACTACCGATCCAAAAGATGCCGATCCAAAAGATGCTAATGAAAGGTCTCTTTTTAGATTTCGCACTCAAGTCGGAAGCAAGCTAGTATCTTGGCAACACCATTTTGACGCATATATGGTTCAACTGAAGCCCATCTTGTTTGGTTCAGAAGAGAAACAAGCCATTATCTTAAAGTGGAATACGTCTTGGGGTACAAAACCCATATCAACGTATATTCCCTACGATACTATGGCTCCAATCGATGCTAAAGCCTCAGTTGCATCGGTTCACAAACTACCTGGCTGGTCTAAATTAGATAGCAGTGAGCAAACTATTCTCAATAGTATGTTAGGTGGCGAAACAAACCAATTATCCCAGAAGAGTCGTGACAATTTGCGAGGGAAATTGTCTGCAATGTCGTCATCTTATAACGACACTCAACAGGAAAAGGCACTGCGCGAGTTGATTACTGCCAAAGACTCAATTCCTAAATATGCTAATGAGGTAGTAAACACTACAAAAGTAAAATATGACCTCGCGCAACCAGCAAAACAAAAAGACTATCAATTTAATGGTGTAGTTGCCGATGCTGAATCGTGGCTTGTAACTTTTGATGATTATACTGAATTGACGATTTTTACCCCGAAAGCACCCACGCCAGGATACCACAATCATACAGTGCAGCAAACTGCTGATGCTGTTAGCTATGTACCAAAAGTAAATCGTTCATTGATCAATATAATTATTCTTAATCCAATCCTTAACCCTAGCGATCCCTATTGGGCAGACGTGTATAAACAGCCAAACTTGCAATCATATATGAGTGCGACTGCGGAAGGAGTGATGTATATTTATCCTGAAAAAGAAACCAAGCCGCTTAATCCTCAGAATTATATGCGGGGTAGCATGATTCATGAAACAGGACATACTTGGTCATATCAGAATTGGGGTGCTGACACGAGCCAAGGTAAATGGTTGGAATGGAAGAAGATGATGGACGCAGACAAAGTTTCTGTATCAGGTTATGCAATGGCTAAGATTATAGAAGATGTAGCAGAAACTATTAGGGTTTATTTCAGTACTCAGGGTACACCCAGTTTTGATGAGTATCGCCAAATAGTGCCTAACCGTTTCGCCATGCTTGATAGGGAGTACAAATAATATTCGGAAATTTGTTTTTGCAATATTGGTATAGTTTGGGTGTTGATTGTATACGTCACAAAGAATGTAGCCAAAAGCCCGCACTGATATCATGTCCGGTAAAAGACTTGTTATTTAGAGCGCAGGGGGCAGGGGGAAAGAGGCTTTTCCAATTTTTGCATAGATGCGATAATTCACTTGTGATTAGCAGAACATGATCTGACTCAAAACTTTAACTCAGGAGATCATCAAAATGAGCAGCGTAACTTCTCCATCTGGCGAGCAACATCCTGGAGAAATCCTCTTCGAGGATAAAGTTGATGGTCAAAACTGGACTGAACAAGCTGCTGATGTTCCCGAAAGCATTGCTTGGGTAGATATAAATGGTGTTTGGCAACCTGTGGTTCGGATTGAAATTACCGGAACTGTTCAAAAGCGTCGGATTTCTAAATTTGCTGCCGATGGAACATGGCTTGAGAGTACAGTTCAGGCATAACCAACCGAATAATCAACAAATGAAAAGTCACATCGCATCCACAAAAACTTCTCAAACTGGTTCGGCGAATGCCCAAACCCCAAAGACAACATCACAGTTGACATCAAGACCCTTTGCGCCGATTAGTAAACAGACGACATCAACACCAAATCCCCATCAGCAACAAGAACAGACCGAAGGATTAGTTCAAAGAAAGACGAACTTATTAGAAATCCTTGATTTAACAACAGAGACAAAAAA
>NZ_JABXKI010000117.1 GCF_017115095.1 Nostoc sp. NMS4
AATTCTTCTTCAAGGCGATATTTTAGCGGGTTTCAAGTTTCTGGCTTTGTAAAACATTTCTAAACTATTGCGATCGCCTACAAAACGCCAGTGCCAAGGCTCATAACTCACGCCTTGAGCATTATCTTTAGGAAAAGACATTTCAAAGCCAAAACGCGCTGCATTCGCTTGCAGCCACTGATAAGCCTTGGTATGGTCAAAGTTAGTTTGGAGATCAGTTGCTGGTACTGCTCCGTCTCCAACATCCACAGCATAACCTGTGTGATGTTCGCTATGACCAGGAGGAGCGCTGAGGGCGGCTCGTTCTGCTGGCGTTTGATTTCGTTGCGCACCGACAGCAAAAAATAACTGTTCCTGGTCTTTGACTGAGCGAAAGCCAGAAATCGGCACTAAAATTACACCTGAACTCCTCGCTGCTGCCACCATCTCCTCAAACTTTTGGGCAGCAGCTTTTCGCATTCTAATGCCCCTATTTGCGGAGATGGTTACTAGTTCTGACTCAGGGGCTTCTGGGTATGGAAAATGCCCCAACACAGTATCGCTGGAATTATTAGATGCTGTTGGAGTTGGAGTTGTAGGAGTAGAAGTAGCTGGTAAAGGTTGAGAATCAGTGGTTTTTTTGGGTGCTGTGACAAAAAACAAAAAACCGCTAAGTAAAGCGAGCAAGACAAATCCCGCAACTCCCCCAATAAGGATAATTCGGGGTTTCAACCAGAATTTAGGTGTTGCATCAGGGGTATCGCGTACAGCCACTGGAATATCATCACCAAGGTCATTTGATGAGTTTTGCGGTCTTCCAGAAAACCCTGCCTTATTCAAGGGTAAACTCCTGTTTTTGTGGGATAACCATAACAGATTTTGCACTGGACAAAAGTAAACGTAACAGGTAGCATTTTACATCTGTGGTTTTTAGGCGCAATCTTGACAAACCTTTTAGAACTATACGTCAAGCTGGCAGGATTAGTCCTAGTAGGTTTTATTCTGGGACGCAAACTACCTGTAACAGTTCCTACACGTTTGGGACTGTTTCTTTTTTGGGTGGGAGTACCCATAAGCATAGTATCGTTTTTGCGTCAATCTAGTTTGTCAGGGCAACCTGCTGCTCATACTTGGGATCGAGTTCTCTGCCGAGCCAAAATCCTCCTTGAAAAAATCCCGTTCGATTTCGCTTTAATGGATTATTTTGGTTGGTAATTATTGCAGGATCAATCGTTTGAGCGATCGCATCGATGTTTGCTGGTTTGCTGGGTTCCTGAGCAGCGTCTAAAGCTGTAGGAATCGGAACGCTGTTCTTTAAATCAAGCGCCAGCTGTTTTAATTCCTCTTCCGGCTCTCGATATTTACTGATAAGTTCCTTGCGGGACTTTCACGTTAAGTTGACACGTATGAGCATTGCTGTGTCCTTACGAAAGATGTGGTTTTTAAACTTATTCATATTTGGTATTTATTGTCAATGTGTAAGTCTTATTAATTATTTAATTCTCATTTCTGACGAACTAATTCTTGGGGAAATCCTGGTGGTAGCGACCTAACGAAATAGACTTTGACTGGTTCATCACGATTTGAGTTCTTCACATAAGATGTACTTAGAAAAGGACGATATTCAGTCTGGTGAGCAAGATATACTTTCATGAAAGCTGTACTAAAAGCCTGAAAATGAATGCGTCCCAATTCTGGGTCACGTCCAGAGAAACCAGAGAACCTGTTAGAAGATGGTAAAATTACGCTACTCACACCAGCAATCAAATCAGTATGAGTTCCTTTGTCACCAATACCCAAATACTTGTCTTTGGTAGTCAACCAAGAAAATGCTTGTACTTGTTCCAACAAGACGGGAGTAAGCGTGTCTGAGGCTCCACCAGCAATGACTACAGGAATTTCGATTCGGCTCAGACCTGCTTGCCCAAGAATACTACTCGTAACTGGATTCAGAGCAATCACAGCTTTAACTCGGCGATCGCCTAAATCTAGGTTACTTAAGTTTTGTTGTATCTGTTCATAATCAGGAGAATTTTTTCCCAGTGCTAAAGCACGACACTGCAACAACAACGAAACATTGACCGGATCAGATTCAGATTTACAATCTTTGTGCAACTGATTAATATTGATGTGTGCGCCAGCTAAGACTAAGGCTGTGTAACCACCGAAAGATTGTCCAATCACGCCAACTTGTTGAACGTTGATTTTTCCTTGTAGCCAGGGATCGGATGTTGAACGCTGTTCTAATTGATTAAGTACAAAAGTTACGTCTAAAGGTCGGTCAATTAGTTCTGTGTCTGCAAATAGTTGTTGGCTTTTCCCTGTGAGTAGTGCTTCCATTTGGAGAGAATCACTACCAGGATGCTGAGGAACAACAACAGCAAATCCATAAGATGCTAAATTTTCTGCCAGGTAAGCAAAGCTACTGCGATCGGAACCTAGTCCGTGAGAAATGACTACAACTGGTGTAGGTGTTTGACTTTGAGGTAAATAGATATCGGTTTCAATGACTCTAGTTTTAATACTTCCAGTCAGGGATTTACGATTAGTATCCACAAAGGCGATCGCTCTTTTCTCCCAAGTAAACGATCCCGACTTGTTGTATAACTCCGGTAATTTTGAGATATCTACAGGTGGTTCAGTAGATGCTTCTGTAGTA
>NZ_JABXKI010000307.1 GCF_017115095.1 Nostoc sp. NMS4
ACTGATTGCCGATACATTGAATGATGAGCGCTGGTTGAGGCTACCTAATGAGCCTTACAAAGTTCGTTCTGCAATTTGTGTACCGATTTTTAAGGGCAAGGTGTTACAGGCTCTTATCACCCTAATGCACTCGCAGCCGGGACATTTTACCCCTGAATCTGCCTATTTAATGCAGATGAGTGCCGAGCAAATAGCGATTATCCTTGAACATGCCTCGCTTTATGTCGAACGCCAACAGCTACAGCCAGAGTCACATAAAATAAACCAGGTAGCAGGCAAGGAGTTACACAAAACAGATGAGCAAGCTGACCCTGGGGAAAAACTCTCTTTGCTCGGCATTTATATCATTATTGAGGATGGAAGATTTATGTACACTTCCCCTGGGGTAGCAGCAATTTTTGGATATACGTTTATTGAATTTATTACTATCGAATCAATACTCGATCTCATAGCAGCAAACAACCGTAAATTCTTTGCCGAGCAGATAAATCCGTGTTTTCAAGCTTATAGCCAGAACAAAAGCCTCTCCTGTACATTCAAAGGGCAACGGAAAGACGGAAGTCTGATTGATGTACAAGCTTATGGAACAAGAACAAAATTTAGCGGCAAGCCTGTTATCATCGGTGTTCTAAGCTCAGTTTGACCAGTGAAGTTTCTTTGTAGATTCTTGGGAACTTGCGATCGCAACAAAAGAATGAAAAATTTTCCCCCTCTGCCCCTCATTTTCAGATTAGGCGTTACCAAAACTCGCTGAAACTTGACTAAAGAACTGAGATAGCTTCAACTCATCCAATTTTCCCTTAGTGCGGACACCACTACAAACATCCACCCCAAATGGTTCTACCTGTCGAATAGCGGCGGCAACATTATCAGGAGTAAGTCCTCCTGCCAGGAAAACTGGCACATCCACTAACTCTCTGATGCGTCTGCTAATCTCCCAATTGTGGATTTGTCCTGTACCGCCAAGTTCTTTGATAGCCAAGGACTGATTTCCAGAATCCAGTAAGAGCCCATGGACGTGAGGCGCAATAGAAACGGATTCGTCTATTGATTCTGAACCTGTAATATGAATCACCTGAACGATCGCAATTCCTGGTAATGCCTGACGCAAATCGTCGTGAGTACCGGATTGCAAGCGATCACAAAGCTGAATCGTATTCACGCCCAGGCGTCGTTGCTGTGCGACAATCCCTAAAGTATCGACCTTACTGGTTAGCAAAAACGAAGACACTGTCGGTGGTATAATCGCCGCCACTTGGGCAATCAAACCCTCGAACAGCATCCCCGGACCGCTTGGCATCTCTGAGACTAAGCCTAATGCCGAAGCTCCATAATGAATGGCAAGATTTGCTTCTTCGACACTGCTAATACAGCAAATTTTCACTCTGGGTCTTTTTGTCGGTTCCATGAAACTCTTACCTTGAATTTGATTACATTAGACATCTCCAGAAACTAAACTTTAGCCCAAGATTTAAAAAGATTTCAGGCTATTTTTTGGATAGATCTATATACTTCTTGGCAGTGATTGACACTCCCTCGCATAAATGACGGGGGATTCTAAGCGGATACTTCGGGACGGGTTAAAACACCGTCCCTCCGTTTAATCTTCTTAGCTGACCAAAGAAAAATTCTTTGGGGTGCTGTCAAAGGCACCCTAGACAGTCCGCTCAGAGCAATTCCAAGCATTCCGCTTACTTTCCTCAAAATGTTTGATGCACCATTGCAGTCCGCATTGATGTACCAGTTGAGGGCAGTTCTATACAAACCGCGCTTAACTCGTCTGCCTGACGGCTTCCAATCATCGGGTTTTTCACCGTATACAGGAAGATAATCGCCATCGACAAACGAGGATGAAGAGGTATATGACTCCTCAGTTTCTATGAATCGAATCCCATATTGTTCGCACAATTGTTGGATTCTAGTTTTGAGTCTGGCTGTCGGAACCTGTACCCATTTTTGGTTGTTCTTAGAACCCAGGTTGGATTGTTGTTTCTGACCTTGGTTCCAGCCAAAAACAACGGTTCCAATATTATTCTCTCGTGCGTGGTTAATTACTAACCTTGCTGCCTTATTAACAGCATCGCGCATCTGACGGTTTCTTTTCTCCGTGAGATGCGCCAACTTTTTAGACCAGAATCCTTGAGGTTTTCCCTCTTTAATCGTAGATACTTTCTTGTTGTACCAGCGATTTAGGGATTTAACGTGCTTCCCGTCAATAATGAAGCTAGTGCCGGCTGTGGAAACGCCGGTTAGCCAGTTGTCCATTCCGGGGTCAATCGATAAAGCATTCTCAGGATTAAGACTTGTTTCTATTGCCGTCAACTTGTAGACAAATTCAGCGTAGAAACATCGATTCCGAGGGAGTATCCGTAATTCCCGAATGTCTTTAAAGTTCAAATTACGAGGACACGGGATTGTGAATGAGTCAATCCCAAACCAGACTTTAACCTTGTTTCCTAAGGGAATTCGGATACTACCATCTATCAATCTAAGAGCTTGCTTGGGATAGGTGACAACGTTTAATCCCCCTTTACGGTACTTGGGAGGCTTCGGCTTTCCAGCTAATCTCCCTTGCTGAAACAACCTATTGAGAGCCTTTTTAACATTGAATTCCTATCCATTAGTTAAACG
>NZ_JABXKI010000006.1 GCF_017115095.1 Nostoc sp. NMS4
AAATAGGTTGTAGTTCCATTTCGATGATTACGATAGTTACAATGAGGGCAATTAATTTTCTTAGATGAAAAGTATTCTGTGCCATCTAAAGCGATTAAAATTTCTTCATCTAAGTAGAGAAACTTTTTTAAAACTCCATTTATATTTAACCATTCATAGACTTTTTGAAAAGCCATAAAGATAGTAGCGGCTGGAACTGGATCTAATAAATTTCTTATTTGATTATCAGAGGGGATTTTCTCAAGTTGATTATAAACTTTCTGCGTTATCTTTTCCTTTATTGCTTTTCATTAATCGTTGATGGTCTAAAAAAGACGCGCTCTGAGTAAAAAAGATTGAAAATGCTGCCATTACTGCATCTTCTACCTGATATTTCGTATTATTTCCTGGTTTCCTTTCATCAGGTAATTCATGTAATAATGACCGTAAAAATTGCATTAATTCATAAATTTCTAGGGTCGCTGCCTGTTGAGCCATCTTGAAGTAATTTGACGCGCTAGTGGATTTTTAACTTATTGATTTTATCTCAGATGACAACAATTATAAATTTTTATTTCTCTTGAATTCCTCAATTAAAACCGAACTATCGAACTGGATTTCCCCCATTCATTGCAATAAACTAAGTAGTTGTACTTAATTATTCCCGGTTAATTGTTTTTTACCGATGCCTACGGCGGGCTGCGCCTACGCCGCTCCCTGAAAAACTAGTTATTTTGTACTATATTTTGAATTCTAAAATCGGGGTTAATGCTCTATTTATTTCAAAATGAGAATTGCTGACATTTAACTGAATGGCGGGGCAGTGGAGTTGACGAAGAAATCTTTCATCTAAATGTCAAATCGCTCTACGGCACAACACCTTACGAATATCTGCTCTACAGTCCCAAAATATCCCGTCGCAATGATGGACGATTACGAGACAGAGACTTGAAGAAATACCAGCACATCGAACTAGGCGGCTGGTGGTGCAGTGGCGTTGACCCGCTCAAAAACTACGTCCTGATGATGTGGGGCTGCTTCAAACCCGACCATCCCCGACGTGACCGCCAGAAGATCCACAAGTTCATCAAGTACGAACACCCATTTAGAGAAGAGACACGCGCTTTCTTCCTCCTAGTGCCGAATCGCATTTGGGTGAAAGTCTCCAATCGTAGCGGCATCCCCATCACCGAAGAAGATTTGCAACACCCTGGTGGCTTCTGGCATTGGGTTTGGCGGCACAATGTACCAGTGACAATTGTTGAAGGAGTCAAAAAAGCGGGGGCATTACTGACTGCTGGTTATGCAGCGATCGCAATTCCGGGAGTAAACGCCGGATACCGCACACCCCAAGATGAGTACGGTACTGCCATTGGTAAACCATCCCTGATTCCAGACTTGAAACATTTTGCAACACAGGGCAGACAGGTCAACATTTGCTTTGACCAGGACAACAAACCTGAGACAGTTCAACGGGTGAGAACCGCTATCAGTCGCATGGGACGGCTGCTGGTAAACGAGGGTTGTTCGCTGCGAGTGATTGATTTACCATTAGGTGCAGAGAAAGGGGTTGATGATTTTATTGTTGCCAAAGGACGGGAAGCTTTTGACGCACTTTATAATACTGCTGTTGCTTTGGAATTATGGGAAATCAAGCTGTTTACTCTGCTGACTTACCCGCCGTCAATCGCTCTCAACCAAAGATTCTTGGGTCAGCTTCTCGTCCCTGAAGGTGAAAAACTGATTATCCTCAAAGCTCCCAAGGGAACCGGTAAAACCGAATGGCTGTCTACTGAGGTGGCGAAGGCGCATGACCTTGGACGTAGGGTGTTAATCATCACCCATCGGATTCAACTTGGTGAGGCGTTATGCGATCGCTTTGGTGTTAACTATGTTACCGAAGTTCGCACGAATGAAACAGGCACATTATTAGGATACGGGGTGTGTGTGGATTCGCTACATCAGGAAAGTCAAGCCCGTTTTAATCCCGATGACTGGTCAAATGATGTAATTATTATTGATGAATGCGACCAAGTATTCTGGCATTTGCTCAACTCTGGTACTGAAGTGCAAAAGCGTCGGGTATCCGTTCTCAAAAACCTCAAACAACTGGTACAAGATGTTTTGGGCAGTAGTCAAGGAAAGATTTACTTGTCCAGTGCCGATGTTTCCGACACAGATGTGAAGTATGTTTTATCACTCGCTGGAGAATATCGGGTTAATTCATTCGTTATCGTCAACAACTATCGGCACGTAGCTGGCAACTGTTACAATTATTCTGGCAGTAACCCGAAGAATCTCATCGCCGCACTGGACAAAGCGATTTCTAAAGGAGGGCATCATCTATTGTGTTGCTCTGCTCAAAAGGCTAAGTCCAAATGGGGGACGCAAGCATTGGAGGAACGTTTTCGCCGGAAATACCCAGAATTACGGATTCTGCGAATTGACAGCGAATCTGTTGCTGATCCATCTCATGCTGCTATGGGGTGTATTTCTCACCTGAACGAAATTCTCACCGAGTATGATTTAGTTATCGCCTCACCCAGTCTTGAAACTGGGGTATCCATCGACATTGAAGGACATTTTGATGGTGTATGGGGGATTTTTCAGGGAGTGCAGCCGGTTAACTCCGTGCGGCAGATGTTGGCAA
>NZ_JABXKI010000280.1 GCF_017115095.1 Nostoc sp. NMS4
GCTGAAATTCTGTTGTGGAAGGAATTGCGTAGGCGAAGCCCGTCGTAGACATCGCACTTTTATGAAGCATTTTGAGTACAGATGGTTCTTCTATCTTATTGATAACTTCGACAATAGAGTTTGACACTTCTCCAAATCGTGTTTCTAGCACTGTAATGATGTTTTCTCTAGCATTTTCGACAATTCCTTCTTCTTTTGCTAGCCTTTCAATACTAGTTACGTACCGCATTTTATCTGCCTCTTCGTAACTTCTCACTTCTGTTTTAAAACTAAGCGCCAACTCTTTTGGCAAAACCATCACCCAGTCGATAAACCGAAATAGTTCCCGAATATCTTCCCGGCTATATCCCCGTTCATACAGCCATCTGACTAGGCTTAGTTTCCACTGTAGCCGATTTTGTGGGTTTCGTTGCGTTGCCTTGGTCTTGAGATGCGCCATCACAATCTAATTACTAATTCGTAATTCGTAATTCGTAATTCGTAATTCGTAATTGAAGAATAGAGAGTAACTTGATTAATCAATGAACACACAAAAGCGCGTAGCATTATTATTTTGAAGCAAGTGACTTTAGTTGTGGGATAATAATTACGAATTACGTTAGCGTAGCGGTAGCGAGTCCGCGATAGCGGAGCGGTAGCGAGTCTTCGAGCGTCGCGTCATTATCAATTACGAATTATTTTGACTTCTTTCCAAGGACTATCGTAATCAGTAAGTTGCTCGGTCATGAATTAAAACAAAAAGTACCTCTGTGCCATTGGTAAAATTGTCGCAGGTTCACAAATCAGCAACTCTCCATCAGCCCTAACTTGATATGTTTCTGGATCTACTTCAATGTGGGGTAGTGCATCATTCAGCTTCATATCCCGCTTACTCAATTTGCGTGTCCCAGAAACTGCAACTGCTGCCTTTTGTAAACCTAGCTGGCTGGGAATTTCTTTCTCTAAAGCTGCTTGCGAAACAAAAGTTAATGATGTGGCATGACGCGCACCGCCAAAACTACCAAACATCGATCGCATATAAACGGGTTGTGGTGTGGGAATACTGGCGTTAGCATCGCCCATTTGCGCCCATGCAATCATTCCGCCTTTAATAACTATCTCTGGTTTCACGCCAAAAAATGCAGGTCGCCACAAACATAAATCTGCTAATTTTCCCTCTTCCACTGAACCCACATATTGAGCAATTCCGTGAGCGATCGCTGGATTAATCGTATACTTAGCAACATACCTTTTTGCGCGAAAATTGTCTGCTTTTTCCTCAGTTCCTTGTGGGTTAAGAGTTCCTCGTTGTACCTTCATTTTGTGAGATGTCTGCCAGGTGCGAATTATCACTTCGCCTACCCTTCCCATTGCCTGAGAATCAGAAGAAATCATGCTAAATGCGCCTAAGTCGTGCAAAATGTCTTCAGCAGCAATGGTTTCTCGGCGGATGCGAGATTCGGCAAAAGCGACATCTTCAGCGATCGCAGGATCAAGATGATGACATACCATCAACATATCCAGGTGTTCATCTAAAGTGTTGACGGTGTAAGGACGTGTGGGATTGGTGGAAGATGGCAAAACATTGGCTTGGCTGCAAACCTTGATGATATCTGGTGCGTGTCCACCCCCTGCGCCTTCGGTGTGGTAGGTGTGGATGGTACGATTTTTGAAAGCTGCGATCGTATCTTCCACAAATCCGGCTTCATTCAATGTATCAGTATGAATTGCTACTTGTACATCATAAACATCGGCAACACTGAGGCAAGTATCAATTGCTGCGGGTGTAGTTCCCCAATCTTCATGAAGTTTTAACCCCATTGCACCGGCGGCTACTTGTTCTACAAGTCCTTGGGGTTGACTGGCGTTACCTTTTCCTAAAAACCCTAAGTTGACGGGAAAAGCATCAGCAGCTTGCAGCATTCGGTAAATATTCCAAGGGCCAGGGGTGCAGGTAGTGGCATTTGTACCCGTAGCTGGGCCAGTACCACCGCCGATCATGGTGGTTATGCCGGAAGCGATCGCCACTTCAATTTGTTGGGGGCAAATAAAATGAATATGGGCATCAATACCGCCAGCAGTGAGAATCATTCCTTCACCAGCTAAGGCTTCGGTTCCGGGTCCGATAATGATATCTATATTGTCTTGAATATAAGGATTTCCGGCTTTACCAATTTTGAAAATTTTGCCATCTTTAATGCCGATATCCGCTTTAACAATACCCCACCAATCGAGAATTAAGGCATTAGTAATGACTAAATCTACAGCACCATCAGCGTTAGAAATGGGGGATTGTCCCATCCCGTCTCTGATAACTTTACCGCCGCCAAATTTCACTTCATCGCCGTAGTTGGTGAAATCTTGTTCAACTTCAATAAATAATTCTGTATCTGCAAGTCGGATGCGATCGCCTACTGTTGGCCCATAGGTTTCGGCGTAGGCGCGGCGATCCATTCTGTAAGGCATAATGCTACTCCTGACGATGGTGTTGATTTTAATATTTTTCAGCACCGTTATGGGGATAAGGTGATAATTTTTGTCTAACTTGATATTTTTACGATGGCAGTAAATTTAGGGAAATAAATATTAATGAAATAAAACTGAAGTTAACAGTGACGAAGAATATTTGGCACATTTGCTGAAAAATTTCCGTATAAATACAGATTATATCCCAATGTTTACACAGGTAAGCTAAGAAAGCAAATGTACTCTGCATTATCTAGAGTTACATCTAAAATTTAATCAGATTTGGCATTTAATTATATGTTATTTGAAGCACTATTTGCTGCTGGTACAACAGTCCTCAGAGAGTTTGTAAGATGTACTGCTGTAGAGGTTATTCGTCATACAGTAGAAGTCATTCGTCATTGGGCTAAGTCCCGCAGCAATAAAGACTCTTCAAGTCAACAGACAAATAGTTCTTATAGTAACAAGACTGCTAAAAATGTAACTGAGGAACTTGAGATAATTGATGTTGAGGTTGTTGAACTTGAACGCAAAGAACGACGTGACGGCCATATATCCCGGCAAGATCAAGAACACAAGCAAGAACTAGAGCTTTTGCGAACTGATAAATTTAAGGAATATCAAGAACTTAAATCGGAAGAAATTGCGGAAGATCAGTGTGCAAGTCCTGAAGACTACGAAACCTCAACTTTAGACACTGATAAGGTTCATATACTGCAATTTCACATGGGTCAAGTTGTCTTAGAGAAAAAATGCAGTTGCGGAAAAGCGATGATTTTGCAGTCTCAAAAGCGTCTTGATGGCAGTCTTTACCAACTTAGTGACTTTTTCTGGGCTTGTACTGGCTTCTACAATAACCTGCCTCTACAATGCAAAAGAACAAAGAGCTTTACAGCTATGGATGTAGGTTTTCTTCATAAGTCTGATATTTTTGAATTTCAAGTTTCAAACCAACAACTTTCTACAATATTTGATGATACCTCTGTAAAAAAAGCAACAATCTCCCGAATAAAGTCACATCTGAAAGAAAAAGATGATGAAATACTTTGTCCGGTGCATCATTTGCCCATGATATTACGTGAAAAAATTCATCATTCAGGTGTTGCTCTGGATATGTTTTTTCTCGCATGTCCTCACACTGGATGCCAGCAAGTTGTTAAGTTAAAATCACCTGCTCAGTTGGCCGCCTACTTGAAACGGAGAGAGGGGCGTGGAATTCTCTAGAATGTAATTCAGAATGTAATTCAAATAATTAATCAATTAAGCTAAATATTGGGTTTGTGAAATTATGCAATTCTCTACAAGATGGTAAAAACCAAGGGGCTTTCGAGAATTTGGTTTATGCTATAAATGAGCGTTCTTGAAGGCGTAGACAGAATGACCCTAGCAGATATAATTCCTATAGCTCGAAAGCTTTCTCCATCAGAAAAGCTCAAGTTAATTCGCATCCTTGCCGAAGATTTAGATACAGCCGAGGATATTTCTCCATTGGAACCCTTCAAAACTTACGATTTACCTACTCCTTATAATAGCTTTGGGGCTGGTGCAGTCATGATGGAAGCACTCAAATCACAGGATTCGAGTGATTAACCTCTATGCGGTTTAATTATTCAACCACAAGTTCCACTCAAAACGAATTTGATAGCTTACCCAGAATTCCCCTAGTTTTAAGTCGAGAAAATCACAGCATAGAAGTAAGCGGTTTAGTTGATAGCGGTGCTACTGTCAATGTTATGCCCTATGAACTAGGGCTTCAGTTGGGTGGAATTTGGGATGAGCGTAAAGCTATTATTCAATTGGCAGGAAATCTCAGCAATCAAGCTGCTATACCATTTTTCGCAAGGGCTGAAATTAGCAATTTTCCACCTGTGGAGTTAGTATTTGCATGGGTAATCAGTCTTAATGCTCCTTTAATTCTTGGACAAACAAATTTTTTCTTGGAATTCGATGTTTGTTTTTATCGTTCAAAATTAGAGTTTGAAATTAAACCTATTCAATAAGCTTTTTTAAATGCAAAGGGACGCTAAGGAAAGTGCAGAGGTTCGCGGAGGGTTTTTAGAGGTTTCCGTTAATTTTGGCGTTGAAGCCGTAGATTTGGCGAGTACCGACGAGGGGGATTAGTGTGATTTCTTTTTCGTCGCCTGGTTCAAAGCGAACTGCGGTTCCTGCGGGGATATCGAGGCGCATTCCTCTGGCTTGTTCTCTGTCAAAGTTTAAGGCGGTGTTAACTTCATAAAAGTGATAGTGGGAACCAACTTGTATGGGGCGATCGCCTGTATTTGACACTTGTAATTTTATAGTTGGACGACCAACATTTAGTTCAATTTCACCTTCTAGTGTGATAATTTCTCCAGGAATCATAATAAATTCAAAGTTCCAAACTTAACGAATTGGATTATGTACTGTTACTAACTTTGTGCCATCAGGAAAAGTTGCTTCTACCTGTACGTCATGCACCATTTCAGGTATACCTTCCATGACATCATCTTGCGTTAAGAGAGTTGTACCATAACTCATTAATTCAGCTACAGTTTGCCCATCTCTTGCACCTTCTAAAATGGCAGCAGAAATATAAGCGATCGCTTCAGGATAATTCAGTTTTAAACCCCTTCCTTTACGTCGTTCTGCTAATAAAGCAGCAGTAAAAATTAATAGCTTATCTTTTTCCTGCGGCGTAAGTTGCATTCCTATCTCCTCTGTGTTCTCTGCGCCTCTGCGGTTAGTTTAAACCTGCCATACTCTTGGTATACAATTACCACGATTCAAAAAAGAAACTCGCAGCAACTGCCAAACATCAATAAACCAGTTTCTCACCTCAGATGTAGAAGTACCGCGATATCGACACAATAATCCATGTTGTAACCGACTAACACCCGCTTCTCCTTCCCCATGCCATAAATTTCGCGTTTTTTCGATGATTTCTGCGGAAACTGCACCACCAACCCAAACTAGACTACCTACGATTGGTTTTCCAGCCAAGCCATGAGGACTGTGAAAAACATCTTCACTACCCGGTAAGTATTGGCGATCGATCCATAAAGGAATACCTTGTTGCCAAATTTCGGTATGCGATCGCCATTCTCCAAGGTAAAATCTCTCTCCTCTAGCAGTGCGACCAAATCGGGTAATTTCCCAGCCTAACCAACTGCCCCCGGTTGCTAATTCTACCCGTAAATCTTGCCGATAAATCGCCCCGTTAAATAAAATTGTCTCTTGCGGCAACCATTCTAAACAAGCGCCAGCATCAACTTGTATCTGGATGCTTTGTCTAGCTTGCAGTGCATTACTGCGGTATATCTTGCTTGCAGCAGCCGTGGTAATTAAGGTTTGGGCTTGGGGTTGGAGGTGGACATTAGAGGAAAGGCGATCGCCTCCCACAACTCCCCCAGCCGTGTGTAAAATGACGCTATGACAAACTCTTTCGCCCTCTGGGTAAAATGGGCGTTGTACCTTCAGAGGCGCTTGTTGGTGATTGTAAATTAACTGGGTTTTATTTTGGCGATCGGCGTAGACTAAATTAAGTTTTCCATGCCAACCGTCTGCTGTTTGTGAGTTGCAGATCATTTATGAAATAAATATTAAATTTCAGGTGAATTAAATTTCATTAATTCACCCTACCAGTGTTTTACCTGCAATTTATCATTATTTGTTCGATAACTTTAATAACGAATGATAATGTCATCCAAAGAATGCCAGAAAAAATTTTGATGTATGTAAATTCAGCCTTTTCGGTCAGAATTCAGAATTCATTCTGAATTCTGTTTGATAATTACGAATTACGAATTACGAATTATTTAAAATTTCCTCATCGACAGAAAAATCTACTTCAGCTTTGTCTTTTGCATTAGCTAAATAATCATTTTCCAGAGAGTCTTGTAAACCAGAAATCAAATCATATTCAGGATGCCAATTTAATTCTGTTTGCGCTTTATTCACCGAAGCAAAGAAATGCTGCACCCGCATCGGAAAAGCTTTGCGCTTGCCGAAATCAAACTTTTTCGGGTCATAGTGGACGATTTTTACAGCATCAGGTGATTTACCAGCCGCTACAGCACTGGCACGGGCTAAACCATCAAAAGTGACAAAGCGATCGCCAGAGATATTATAAATCTGCCCTATGGCTTGTTTATTGCCTAAAACCTGAGTCATTGCCTGTGCTAAATCTTTGACATGACCTAGCTGAGTAATATGCAACCCATTTCCGGGAATCGGAACGGGGCGATCGCGCACAATTCTGTCAAAAAACCAACCTTCCAACTCATTATAATTACGAGGCCCGTAAATATAAGTAGGACGAATAGAAGTAAAGGGCAATCCTAATTGAGTTAAGTAAGCTTCTGTTTCATGTTTACCCTTATGCCGACTTTTAGGATCTACTAAATCTCCTTCGACATGGGGTAGTTGGTCAGATTTGAGATACACCCCCGCAGAACTCATATACACAAAATGTTGCACTCGGTCTTTAAAAATTTCTGCTAGTGGTTGAGTATCAGTAAGTTCTCGCCCATTATTGTCAAAAATGACATCAAAATTTTCTTGTGATAACTTTGCCTTTAATTGGTTAGCGTCAGTGCGATCGCCTATAATTTGTCCTACTCCCTGTAAAGAAGGTGCTGGGCGATTCCCACGATTGAACAGCACCACCTCATGTCCTTCTTCCACTAATAGTTGAGTCAAATAGACACCAATGAACCGAGTACCACCCATAATCAGAATTCGCATAAATTCACCCTTTCTATATCAGTTTTCATCAAGAGAGTAGAGAGTAGGGGAGACAAGGGAGACAAGGGAGATAAACAAAACTCCTAACTCTTGTACAGACGCGATTCATCGCGTCTCTACTCCTAACGCCCCATACCCATTCTGAGATTATCAGGTTGCCGTATCCATCTGGAACCTCTGAAGGAAAGATTGCGTCTTGTGTGCTAATCTGGGGCGCTTCCCGTTAATTAATCACAAGGGGAAACTTTTCGGTCGGAGTCTAAGAAAACTATCTTCAATTTTGAATTTTGAATTCTTTAGCTGTGCCTTTGAAATATGCTCTAGTTCATGAGTGGCTGACACCCAAAGCCACAGGTGGTTCAGAACTCGTTGTCCGAGAAATTTTGAATCACATTGATGCTGATTTGTATGCTCTCATAGATTTTGAATCCAGTAATAAAGAAAGTTATTTGTACAAGCGTCAGATTGGCAAGACGTTTCTCCAAAACTTTCCTTATGCCCGCAATGGTATACAAAAATACTTACCTTTGTGGCCTTTGGCAATCGAACAACTTGATTTGCGACATTATGATGTAATTCTGTCTTCATCTCACGCTGTTGCCAAAGGAATCCTTACCACTCCCGAACAGATGCATATTTGCTACTGTCACAGCCCAATGCGCTATGCCTGGGACTTAACTTTTGATTATCTACGCCACAGCAAACTGGGTAGTGGTTTACCTGGGTGGGTGACACGATATTTATTACATCGTTTGCGTCAGTGGGATGTATTGAGCGCCAATCGCGTTGATTACTTCATTGCCAACTCGCAGCACACAGCTCGGCGGATTTGGCGTTGCTATCGAAGAGAAGCAACAGTCATTTACCCACCAGTGAATATTGCGGAATTTCCGTTTCTGTCTGAGAAAGACGACTTTTATCTGACAGTTTCCCGATTAGTGAGTTACAAGCAAATATCCTTGATTGTCAATGCTTTTAATCAACTAAAACGACCATTAGTAGTCATTGGTACAGGAGATGAAATGAACAAGATTCGTGAGATGGCAAACTCAAATATCCAAATACTCGGTTGGCAACCCGATAATGTGGTAAAAAAATATATGTCTAGAGCTAAGGCGTTTGTGTATGCAGCTTGTGAAGATTTTGGTATTGCCCTAGTGGAGGCACAGGCCTGCGGCACGCCAGTAATTGCTTATGGTGCAGGGGGAGCTCTAGAAACAGTGCGAGATATCGGCTCTTGTGTAGATACAGGGACAGGTATATTTTTCAGGACGCAAACAGAGGCGGCTTTAGTGGAGGCAGTAGAAAAGTTTGAAATGTATGAAGGTTCCTTTAATTCTGAGTATATGCGATCGCACGCCGCGCAGTTCTCACCGCAAATCTTTGCAGATCGTTATCTAGAGTTTGTAAACAAGTGCAACGAAAAAAGACCATTTTTCCCATAATGGTCTTGGTTAACGTCTTATTTTTTTAGGCTTTTGGCAATTTCCCCCAGAAGCACCTCATTTTGGCTTTAATATTGGGACTATGTGTGGTGTGGATTATTAAGGAGTATGATGACTGCCCAGAGCTCACTCCTCTCCGGCAAGCGAGGCGTAAGGCAAGACACTAGAGCGTCTACGCGTTTCTTAAAACGCGGTCAAAAAACAAAGACGCCAAAAGTTAAGCCCAAAGGTTTATCTTTTCAGGGTTTAAACGGAGAGTTTGCCAAACGACTGTTCGATATAGTGTTTTCGCTGTCGGTATTAATTTTGTTCTTCCCCGTCTACTTAATTTTGACCTTGCTGATTGCCTTTAGCTCAGAAGGCCCAATTTTTTATGTCCAGGAACGGGTAGGGAAAAATTACAAAGCGTTTAATTGTATTAAATTCCGAACAATGGTAAGCAATGCGGACGAAATCCTCATGCAAATGATGGAAACATCGCCCGAATTGCGACAAGAATTTGAGAGCAGTTTTAAGCTGAAACAAGACCCCAGGATTACCAAAATTGGTCGATTTTTGCGAATTACTAGCTTAGACGAATTTCCCCAGTTCTGGAACGTTTTAAAAGGGGACATGAGTGTAGTCGGCCCCCGACCTCTAGTAGCAGAAGAACTGCCAAAATACGGTTATCACATTGATGAGATATTAACAATCCGTCCAGGAATTACTGGTTTATGGCAGGTATCTGGGCGTAATGACATTCCCTACCCTCGAAGAGTCCAAATAGACCTGCATTATGTCAAATTTAGGAATTTCTGGCTTGATTTATGGATCATCTTGAAAACTGTTGATGTGGTAATTCTACCCAAAAATAACGGTGCATACTGAGTAACTACTTAGGGTCGATTCTGTGGGGCATTTAATGCCCCTAATTACCAATTCTTTGCTCAAGACTCAAGGATTGCCGATATTTATTTCTAAAATTTGGGTTTTTCTACTTAACTTAAGACTTCTGTGAGTGTATATTTTGGCCTTTTTGCCTTGATTCGCATTTTTGCCAGAGGTCTAATTTAAAATGCTTATTTTATTAAGTCTTCACAAAACCAGAGATATATGAAGCTTTGACAAAAAACAACATACATAAAAATACTTTCCAGCTATCTGGTAAAAAAGAACATATACATAATTAAACAATCTTTAGCTATCAAAGGTTAGACTTACGTGGTATATTACTTTTCATTAAGTATATTTATTTACGGAAAAAGTCTTATAACAACAATAATTCGTAGGTTTCCCATTAGGCAATTCAGCAATTAGTTGCTAGGTTGTATCAGATCGGGTGTAACTTTTTAATCAAAGACAATAAGGGATAATTGAGCATGACGCAACAGAAGCGAGCGTTGATTACTGGTATTACTGGACAAGATGGTTCATATCTCAGTGAGTTTTTGTTGGAACAAGGTTATGAGGTTCATGGCATCATTCGCCGCACTTCTACCTTCAACACAGACCGCATCGATCACATTTACGAAGATCCCCATAAAGAGGGAGTACGGTTGTTTCTTCACTACGGTGACTTGACAGATGGTACAACGTTGCGGCGAATTTTAGAAGACGTAAAGCCAGTAGAGATTTACAACCTCGGCGCTCAATCCCATGTCAGAGTCAGCTTTGATTCACCAGAATACACAGTAGATGCTGTAGGAATGGGGACATTGCGTTTGTTGGAAGCAATTCGAGACTACCAGCATCGTACCGGAATTCAGGTGCGATTTTACCAGGCGGGTTCTTCAGAAATGTACGGTTTAGTACAAGCAATACCTCAAACTGAGACAACGCCCTTTTATCCCCGCAGTCCCTACGCCTGTGCGAAAGTTTACGCCCACTGGCAAACTATAAATTATCGTGAGTCTTATAATTTGTTTGCTTGTAATGGCATACTTTTTAACCACGAGTCACCACGGCGGGGTGAAACCTTTGTAACCCGTAAAATTACTAGAGCGGTGGCTGGTATTGTTGCTGGTAAGCAGAAAAAGATTTACATGGGTAATCTAGATGCCAAGCGAGATTGGGGCTATGCAAAGGATTACGTCAAAGCAATGTGGTTGATGTTGCAGAAAGACCAGCCAGACGATTACGTAATTGCTACTGGTGAAACCCATTCTGTGCGCGAGTTTTTGGAACTGGCATTTAGTTATGTAAATCTTAATTGGCAAGATTATGTAGAGTTTGATGAGCGCTACCTCCGTCCATCTGAGGTAGAGTTGTTGATTGGCGATTCTACCAAAGCACAGCAGAACTTGGGCTGGGCACCATCAGTAACCTTTGAAGAACTAGTTTCTCTAATGGTAGAAGCAGACTTACAAGCATTGGGTCACACTTCACCCAATGGAAATGGTTCACAATTTCCAGCTGATATTGCGACTATTCGTCAAACACTGGGCGCTTTGCACTTCTGATTCCGCACCACAGAGGATAAAAATATGACTGCCTTAGAATTAAAAAATAAACGCATTCTCGTCACTGGTGGGTCGGGGTTTCTAGGTCGTCAGGTGATAGATCAACTGTGTAAAGCAGGGGCTGATCGTGAGAAGATTACAATACCGCGATCGCACGATTCCGATTTGCGTGTCTGGGAAAATAGCCAGCGTGTAGTTGACCAGCAAGACATTATTATTCACCTAGCAGCTCATGTCGGTGGTATCGGTTTAAACCGCGAAAAACCCGCAGAGTTGTTCTACGATAACTTGATCATGGGAACCCAGCTAATTCATGCTGCCTATCAAGCTGGAGTAGAAAAATTTGTTTGTGTTGGCACAATCTGCGCCTATCCTAAATTCACTCCAGTGCCATTCAAAGAAGACGATCTTTGGAATGGCTACCCAGAGGAAACTAATGCCCCTTACGGAATTGCAAAAAAAGCACTTTTAGTTCAATTGCAATCTTACCGTCAGCAGTACGGTTTTAATGGGATTTACCTACTGCCAGTAAATTTATATGGACCAGAAGATAACTTTGACCCTGGAAGTTCTCACGTTATTCCAGCGTTAGTTCGCAAAGTTCACGAAGCCCAAATTAAAGCCGAAAAGCAACTCCCAGTTTGGGGTGATGGCAGTCCTACCCGTGAGTTTCTGTATTCAGAAGACGCAGCGCGGGGGATTGTTATGGGAACTCAATTCTATAACGAATCGGAACCAGTTAACTTAGGAACTGGTTATGAAATCTCTATCCTTGATTTAGTAACTCTAATCTGCGAATTGATGGAGTTTAAGGGTGAAATTGTCTGGCAAACTGATAAGCCTAATGGTCAACCCCGACGCTGTTTAGATACTGAACGAGCAAAGCAAGCCTTTAATTTCACGGCTCAGGTGAGTTTTGAAGAAGGGCTGAAGAATACCATTGAGTGGTATCGTCAACACGCTACATAACTATGTACTGCTGAATTTAGAGTGATACAAGCTGGGTGATCCCCAGCTTATTTTTTTGACTATTTGTTATGGACAAAGTTAATCATCAACTAAATAAAGCAGAATTGCGCCGCACTCTACTCAAAACACGTAAATCAATGTCCGTTGGAGAATGGAGAGAAAAAAGCGATCGCATTAGCTCTAATTTACAAAACTCTACTTTGTTTACCCAAGCAAAAACAATACTCGCTTATTTCAGCTTTCGTCAAGAACCTGACCTTAGCCCCCTATTTGCCAACACCAAACACCGTTGGGGATTTCCTCGCTGCGTTAATGAATCCATACATTGGCATATTTGGACACCTGAAGATTCTCTCCAAAGTGGCGCTTATGGCATTACTGAACCCCATCCCGACGCGCCAACCTTAGACCCTACCGAAGTAGATTTGATTCTCGTTCCGAGTGTAGCTTGCGATTATCAAGGATATCGCCTCGGTTATGGCGGCGGATATTACGATCGCTTGCTCAGTTTACCGCAGTGGCAGACAAAGCCGACCATCGGAATTGTCTTTGATTTTGCCTATCTGTCCCAAATACCTATAGAACCTTGGGATAAACCACTACAAGCTATTTGTACGGAAACCGGATTGACTCGCAAAGGTTGAAGGATTCAGGATAATGAAGACATCTCATAAAATGTTTTATGACTAATCCAACGTCATCTACCACTGAGCAGGAAGCAATAATCGACGGGATTATCGCAAGTAGTCTCCAAGCTCAACAAAAAACAGGCCCAGACCTCCGCCAAATTCATAGCAAAAGTCATGGACTCCTTTGGGGAGAGTTTATTATTGAACCCAATCTTCCTGAAAACCTGAAAGTAGGTTTATTCAAAACGCCCCAAACCTATCCTGCATGGATTCGTTTCTCTAGTGGTGGTTCGCCTGAAAAACGTGGTAAATTCCACTCCGACAGCCAGCCTGATGTTCGCGGTATCGCCATCAAGGTGATGAATGTGGAGGGGCAAAAAGTCCTGGATGATGAAGAAAAAACTCAAGATTTTATACTCAACAATTATCCTACTTTCTTTACCAAAGACGTTCGTGATTACGCCGATCTTTCCCAAGCAGGTAGTGGACAACTTTCCCCAGAACGGCTGGAAGAACTTGGTTACGCCTTTGCTATCTTGCAAAAAGTTGTCAGCCACAAGGTAGGAAATCCACTTTTAATTCAATATTGGAGCATGGCTCCGTTTAAATTTGGTGAGCGGATTGTAAAATTATCTGTCAAATCTCAACAGCCGGAACAACCACCAGAAACACTTCCAGAATCAGAAAATTACCTCCGAGAAACGCTCGTAAAATATTTGACTGAAGAAGGTCGAGAAGCGTCTTTTGACTTCCTAATTCAGTTTTATGTAGACGATGAAAAAACACCGATTGAAGACCACGTTCAGGAATGGCAAGAAGTAGATTCACCATTTATTAAAGTTGCGACTGTCCGTGTTCCTAGTCAGAAGTTTGACTTTGAAGAACGCAAACGCTTAGATGAGGGTTTGCTGTTTTCCCCTTGGCATACACTGCTAGAGCATGAACCTGTTGGAAGTGTGAATCTCTCTCGCAAGAGGCTTTACAGCGAACTTGCAAAGTATCGACGAGAACAAATTGCCCAACGCTTGCAAGAACCACAACCTTATGTTGCGGTTGAAGATTAACTACTATGACTTGGCTTCAAACTGTAGGATGATAGGCTATAAGCCTACTTGATTAGATCCGATTTCTGGTGTTGCTGATTTGAAGCATAAAAGTTATAAGTTCTGCAACCAAAACTCTTGTAGAGGCGTAAGATTTACGTCTCTACATCTATATGGATTTAGATTCCGACTTATTGAAGAAGTCGGGTATCTTGAATTGCTTTAACCGGATTTTTGATGATAGGTTACGATAAAATTAACCAAATTCTTAAGTAAAGCTATGTCTGACTCAGTTCAATATGTCACTAATGCACAGGGAGAAAAAGTTGGAGTACTATTAGATTTAGAAACTTACCAACAGCTAAACAATTTATCTGTATTGAATTAAAAAAGGAAATTCACAATAATTTTGCTTCTTTTAATTGTCTCTAAGCGCAAGCAATAATTATATATAGCTTTCACTGTATTGAACTATTTCAAATTATCCAAGATTTTCCCATTCACCCCATTCATCCTGACACCAGCCAAGACTACGCCAGTACCCACTATAATTGGATTGTTTTTCAAAAGCAAACGAAAGAAAGCTTTCGCCTGTTTTTAGACGTAACCGATTGTTACCACTAGTATCGAATAAGAATAGTAAAATAGTAACATGAAAAGTATCCCCCGACTCTTCAGTTCCTATGATATCGCCACCAATTAAGGCTGACCAAGTTACAGATAGAGGGAATTCTCCTTTTTCATCAGTCCATATCCAACGACCAAATGATGGACAATTCGGGTTTTCAATATTTAATTGAATTTCAGGATCGCGATGAAAATCCTGCCCAACAAACTGATGAAAATCATCTAACAAAGAATCGATGATTTCATACCATATTTCTTTGCGGTATGCTTGTTCTTGTTTTCCTGCCTCCCAAAGCTTCTTTTCAAGTTCTAAATTCATGTTTTAACACTCACATACCGGAGATTAGGCTGCATAACAAAACACTCCCTGCGATCGGAAGGTAAATATTAAATCAATAAGTCCGGCAACACAATTAATTTTTATGCTATTCAATAATTTAGAAAATTTATAGATACTGAGAAACTTGAAAATGTCAGAAGAAAAATCCAGTCAACCAAAACTACCACCAACCAGCGCCCTTGATAATCCATCCAGTCACGAGTTTGGGAATTGGTTTGAATATCCTGTGAGAGTGCAACCCCACCACACTGATTATGCCGGTCTTGTCTGGCACGGTTCTTATATAGCTTGGATGGAAGAAGCGCGGATTGAGTGCTTGCGATCTATAGGGATTGAATTTGCTGATTTAGTTGCTATAGGCTGCGATTTACCAGTTGTAGAACTGTCGGTGCGCTATCACCGTTCAATTCAATTGGGTATGGCAGTGTTGGTAAAAACCCGCATGGCTGAAGTGACTGGTGTCCGCATCAATTGGGATTATGCCATTGTCTCAACTGATGGACAAGAATTGTATGTCACTGCCAAGGTGACTTTAGTAGCTTTAGATCGTGAAAGAGGGAAGATTATGCGTCAGTTGCCGCCGAGTTTTAAGGATGCCTTAGCGAAAATTTCAGCATTAAATAACAATTGACCAAGAAAAATTGTCATTTCATATTTTATACTTCACCTTTCATTAGCAAAAGTGAAGTATATATTTTTACTTTCCAGTTTGGATCTGCGACAGATTTTGAGCAAACTGCGTTACATAATGCCAAATATCTTGTGGAGTAATGCCAAAACTAATATTTAATAAAACAAGGATTGCCGCAAGAGTTAATGCAGTACTCACGGTTGCTTTCAGCAATTTCCATAATATTATGAAGATTATCCAAGCTATAATCAACGTAATAATCATATATATTAATTCCTTAATAATTGCCCTTGTCTGAGAAGGTCTTTATTTATAAAGGGTAAATTTTTATCTGAAGTAAAAATTACTAGTGCTAAAGCTATTAGACCTAATTTGGAATAGATACTAAAGCTCAGATTTTTGTCTAACTGTGCCAATGCCATATTAGCTGAAAACGATCCAATTATTCGGGTAAAAGGCAACTTATTTGGCAATTTGGCAGAATTACTGGAAAGACTTTTTTAAGTTTTGTGTATCAATAATCACAAGATACAAGAGTTAGATTAGGACTCCGATTTGATTTTTGAAAACATCCTGAGAATGAAAAGGCTGTTGTATCAGGGTTTCATTTGAAATTTTGTTGAAGGATTCGATTTATCAAATGTTGGTGATAGTGTAACTGTTCGTTTATCTAAAGACAACCTATTAAATCGACAGGCGATCGAAATATTTGCTAAATTTAAAAATAATGTTCTCAACCAGTTACAAGGAGTGATTCGTCATCATAGTTAGAGAAATTAAATTCACAGAATTAGAGAAATTGCTCTTAGAGACAGGGTTTGTAACCATGCAGACCTTTGGCTCTCAAAAGATTTACCAGCATCCATCATCTGGTACATTAATAGTTCTGCCTAATTACGAGCAACAAGCGTATGTCAGAACATTGCATTTAGTTGCAGTGCGACGAATACTGTCGGAAAATCGCTTGATGGATAGCGATCGCTTCAACAGTTTTTTGAACAAGGTAGCAAGCTAAATGCTACATGCGATCGCATTTATGATGTTAAGCAAGTGCGATGTCTGACGACAAGCCTTACGGCTACGCATTTTTTGGGTACAGGGAGACTCAGATTGCACTTCCATAAGCCTTATGGCTACGCATTTATTAGGGTTGAAGAGAAAGTGCGATCGCTAAATTTCAGATTTATTTAGGTTTTTAAGATAGCTGAAATCCTACTATCAGCCTATTTTCTCCAATAGTGCTTCATCGTTAGCCTTCAGCATTAGACTGAAGGCTAAACAAGAATTGATCGAGAAGTATAAAATCTGTCTTTTGGGTATCTAAATGAAGGTTTTTATCGCAGAGAAATTATCCGGGAGTGAGTTTCTAAGGTTTCAATTGCTGTTAAAACTTCTTGTCTTGCCCATTTATCTGCTGCCAAAATGTCATCTAAAGACGGATTAGTACGGTGATCATTTTGATGGCGATCGCACACCAATTCGATACACCGGGGAATATCTAAAAACCGAATTTTTTCATCTAAAAATAAAGCCACAGCTTGCTCATTGGCGGCATTTAATACAGCTGGCATGGAACCACCAGCTTTACCCACAGCATAAGCCAACTGCATACAAGGATACTTTTGGTGATCTGGTTCGCGGAAGGTTAAATTTCCAGCTTTGACTAAATCTAGTCGTTCCCAGTTGGTGTAGATGCGATCGGGCCAAGATAGCGCATACAGCAAAGGTAAGCGCATATCTGGCCAACCGAGTTGGGCTAAAACTGAAGTATCTTGCAGTTCAATCAGCGAGTGAATAATGCTCTGGGGATGAATGACAATTTCGATATTGTCATAATCCAACCCAAACAGAAAGTGAGCCTCAATTACTTCCAGCCCTTTATTCATCAAAGTAGCAGAATCTACAGTGATTTTCCGCCCCATCGACCAATTAGGATGCTTAAGAGCGTCAGCAACGGTTACATCTGCTAACTTTTCTACATCCCAGTCGCGGAAAGCCCCACCGGATGCAGTCAGCAAAATTTTCCGCAAGCCGCCCTTTGGCACACCTTGGAGGCATTGAAAAATGGCGGAATGTTCGGAATCGGCTGGGAGTAATTTTACACCATGTTTTTCGACTAGGGGTAGAACCACAGGGGCCCCAGCAATCAGGGTTTCTTTGTTCGCTAAGGCAATATCTTTACCAGCTTCAATCGCTGCGATCGTGGGTAGCAAACCAGCACAACCAACGATCCCAGTCACAACGGTTTGCGAATCGCCATAACGGGCGACTTCTATCACTCCGGCATCACCTGCCAGTAGAATCGGTTGGGGATCGAGGTCAATGATTGCTTCTTTGAGGGCTGGTAATTTATCTTCTGAGCAAATGGCTGCTATTTCTGGTCGAAACTGCCGAATTTGAGCCGCCAACATTTCCACATTGCTACCAGCTGCCAATCCCACAATCCGAAACTGATCTGGGTACTGAGTGACAATATCTAAAGTCTGAGTACCAATAGAACCAGTGGAACCAACAAGAGTAATCGCTTTCACAATTGCTTAAGGATTTACAGACAACTCCCACTATAAATTGCTGAGGACTCTTTAATCACAGCAATCACTATATATCGATACATTACGAAGAGGAGAGACGTGTTGAGGGCAGAAGAAAAATTTTCCGTCTCCTTGCCCTCGTGCTTACGCCAGCTACAATCTGTTAATTTCAAGGTTTGATAACAGATAAATCTCAAAAAGTGGATGAATAATCAATCAACTTTTAAAATACACCCTAAAGCTGCTAAATTTTCATATAACTAGACAAAACCTGTATTTATAAATACTATATTTTTAAAGATAAACTCTTAGAGAATTGGCAAAAGTAACCAAATAGGAAATAATTTCAATTAATTGCTAATTTTTCCAGTTTGTTAATTATGTGGGTGGAGGATTTAATATGCAAAATATTACTCATAAATTGCTGTGTTACAGCCATAGGTAAGAGGATGCACAAAGGAGTTTGTTGAAGCACTCAACCTTATGGTCAAAGTTCAGATAGTTATAAAAAAAGTTTTATGGAAAAATTATTTCCTGTTTCCAGCAGCAATATGGCTTGCCAGTCGAATATTGATTTGGACAGCTATGTTGCTGGTTGCGCCAAAGCTAGCGTTACCAACAGAAGAATTTTTGCCTCGTTTTGGCTGGGGGGTTTTTGATGCCTGGGATAGTATACATTATCGGGCGATCGCAACTTCTGGCTATGAATTTGTGAATGATGGCAAGCAACACAATCTGGCCTTCTTTCCCCTGTTTCCCTTAAGCATCTGGGTTTTGATGAAGTTGGGCTTACCGTTTGAATTGGCAGGGACGTTAATCAACAATTTGGCATTTTTCGCAGCCCTTTACTGTTTGTACTTTTGGATTAAAGAGAATTATGGGATCAATGCAGCGCAGTGGGGAACTGCTGTGCTTTCTTTGTATCCATCTTCCATGTTTACGGGGGTGGTTTACACAGAAGGGCTGTATTTGTTTTTGAGTACAGCGACTTTGCGGGCTTTCGATCAAAAACAATATGGCTGGACTGCCCTTTGGGGCGCGCTGGCCACAGCCACACGTCCTACAGGTATGGCACTAATTCCAGCATTAGCGATCGCAGCTTGGAAAGAACGCCGACCACCCATTGCCTATATAGCTGGTTTTACTACTGCTATTGGCATACTTCTATTCAGTTTGTATTGTGCGATTTATTTTGGCGACCCTTTAGCTTTTATCGAAGCACAGAAAGGATGGCGACCAACTCTGGGGTTTGATTGGCAGGGTTGGTTAAATATGTTCATGCAAATTGTCGTTGGTAGTAAAAATTGGCAATTTGGTTGGGTAAAAAACTCTTCTAGTGCGATTCCAGACCCCTGGTATCTCTTGTTATTTGGTGTGATTGTTGCCAGTGGCTACCTTTTATGGCATTTCCGTCAACGTTTTAGTTCTGTAAAATTATTTTATGGCTTTTATGGTTTAGTCTTATTTTTGTTGATTCTGGCAAGCGAACAGTGGATCAATAACTTACTCAACTTGTTCATGGTCTTGGGTGGTGGCTATGTGTTGTGGCGTTTACATAGGGAACTGACCCCAGTTACAGTTATTTATGGCTTTTGTGGTATTGGTTTACTGTTAGCCTCTGGAGGCACTATTTCCTTAAGTCGTCTCGCCTACGGTATTGTGCCTTTGAACATCGCAATTGGTATGCTGCTATCCCGCCATCCTCGTCAAGGATATTTAATATTGGGCGCTTTTGTGATAATACTAGCCAAAATAGCTGTAGGATTTGCCCAAGAACACTGGGTTGGTTAGAGAGTTCGATCGATTATTGCTAAGAAGTTGAATTTAAATTTCCTAATGAATGTATCCAATCAAACGAAGATAGCGATCGCTTCATTATTTCTAGGTGTAGGTGCCATCTCTTTTGGCTCTATTTTTATGAAATTGAGCGAAATTGAACTCAGCCCCAGTGCCACTGTATTTAATCGTTTTTGGCTAGCTACTGTGGCCTTCTTGCTCTGGCATGGATACAAGGCAATACGGCAGCGATTTTCTGGAGACAAACCTGTAGAACAGCAATCCTACACCAGTCAGGATCTTTTACTATTGTTTGGTGCTGGTATTTTTTGGGCTGCCACTTTAGTATTGTTGGCTTGGTCGCTGACTCAAACTAGCGTGGCGATTTCTAGTGTGTTGCATAATCTCGCCCCCATATTTACTAGCTTAGGCGTGTGGCTGTTATTTCGTCAGGGTTTTGAGAACCAATTCCTGATTGGGATGGTCATCGCCCTTGGGGGAGCGATCGCTATTGAATTTGAGGAGTTGCAAATCGCCACAGATGAGGTTCAAGGAAGCTTGGCTGCGATCGTTTCGGCGGTTTTATTGAGTGCATACCTACTAATCGTAGAAAAATTACGAACCAAATTTTCTCCAGCTACAATTCAGTTGTGGATCTGTGCGATCGCGGCTCTAGCCATCTTCCCCATACTTTTGTTCACCCAAGATCAGCTTTTCCCCTCTACAGTCAGTGGGTGGCTTTGGGTAATTTTATTGGCGCTGATTTGCCAAGTTTTAGGTCATGGGCTTTTGACTTATAGCCTTGCCAAGTTTTCATCTGTGGTTGTCTCCTTGGTGCATCTGTTAGAGCCAGTATTTAGCGGCATTTTCGCTCTGGTAATTTTTTCGGAAACATTAACTTTCTCAAATTGGGTAGGTTTCGCTGTAGTTTTAATGGGTTTATACTTGGCCGTATCTAGCCAAGCTACTGTTAATTATCCGTTCCAGGAATCAGTCAAAAATATAGTTAACACTTTCGTTAAAAGTATGACGAGCAAACTGTCATTACTAAAGCAACAGTTTTCCGAAACACCAGCTTTATTAGGAACTGTCTCATTATTGTTTGCCCTAATTCCCATATCTTTAGCACCATCTCTGACCAAACTCTGCCAACAAGAAATTGGTGCCAATGCTGTAGTATTTCATCGCAGTTGGATTGCAACAGTTGTCTTTGGGCTGTGGAATGGACTTGAGGCTTTCCGCTACCAACAGTCTGTTGAAGGGGGTAGGAGGAAAGGGGCAGGGGGCAGTATTGCTCCTAGCTTGATTGATAACCAATCCATAGAACATAAGCCTTTTACAAGTCAAGAAGTGTGGCTATTGTTGGCAATGGGAACCTCTGCTGGAACCTACCTTCTCTTGTGGGCTTGGGCGCTGAGTCAAACTAGTGTTGCTAACGTGGCTTTACTGTCTAATTTGAACTCCTTATTTGTTGCTTTGGCTGGATATCTGTTATTTGGTAGGCGTTTCGACAACAGATTCGTGATTGGTTTGGTTATCGCTTTGGGAGGAGCGATCGCCTTTGAACTGAATAAGGTGCAGTTTGCAACCGATCAAATATTAGGTGATGCATTAGCATTACTAACTGCGGTTTTCATGGCTACGTGTATGCTGCTAATAGAACGACTCCGAACCCGATTTAGCACTGCAACTATCATGCTGTGGCGCTGTGGAGTGACAACAATGTTTCTACTACCAGTCCTACCATTCCTCGAAGATAGACTATTGCCCTATTCCTGGATGGGTTGGTTTTTCATCATTTTCCAAGCTCTCTTCTGCCAAGTTTTGGGTCAGGGACTTTTAGCTTATAGCCTCAGCAGAATCTCTTCAGGTGTTGTCGCCGTCACGCTTCTTTTAGAACCAGTCCTAGCTTCCATTTTTGCTTGGTTCATTTTTTCAGAACAAGTAGGTTTATTTGACTGGGCAACTTTTGCTGTAGTTTTAATGGGTATCTATCTAGCCCAATCTAGTCAATCCATTGTTCAAGTAACAAACGAAGGCTCGTAGTAGTATGACAGTTAGTAAACAAAGATAAGCTGTTCCATATTTAACTTGTATAAGTAGTTTGGGCATATTTCCCAAACTACAAAACTTTGATGATATTTATATCGGCGAGGGCGGGATAATTTTGTATCTCAGAGTTTGTTTGAAAAGTGGTTAGCTGTAATTTTCAGCACCTCTTGATCCCCCCTAGCCCCCCTTAAAAAGGGGGGAAAACTTCTTAAAGTCCCCCTTTTTAAGGGGGATTTAGGGGGATCTAAAACTTTTTGCTACCACAGGACTTTTCAAACATCCTCTCACCAACTTAAAATCTGCTGTAATATTTTGACACCGCCAACTGGACTGATACAATTTATGACGAAAGCTTCCGAAAAAACATTATTAAAATTAGTGAAATCTCCCTTGAATAGGTTCTTAAAGTTTCTCCCATTCCCGGTTTCTGGATACTTGGCTATTGGTCTTATATTAGCAGTAGTGATTCGATTGCTTTGTGTTCCAAATAAATCGGTAGATTACAAGTTTTTTTTAGCGCGTTGGTATGATTTCATTGCATCTCATGGCGGGTTGAGCGCTCTCAAATATAGTTTTGCTGATTACACACCCTCCTACCTCTACTGGCTTTTAATTGCTGCTACCCTGCTGTCGGGATTGCCGAAAATTTTCGCAATCAAGCTTTTTGCGATGACTGTTGATTTTCTTTGTGGCTTTTTAACTTACAAAATTGTCAAATTAAAATATCCAGAGGGTAATAAACCAATCTTTGCTTTTTTGGCAATTATTTTGAGTCCGACTGTTATATATAATAGTGCCATTTGGGGTCAATGTGACAGCATTTATACAACAGGGATGATTGCCTGTATTTACTTTTTGTGTATTCAAAAAGAAATTCCCGCCTTGCTCAGTTTTGGCGTGGGACTTTCTTTTAAGTTGCAAGCGATGTTTTTAGCACCTTTATTATTAATTTTTTTAGTCAAAAAGAGAATTCATTGGTATTATTTACCATTAATTCCGGCGGTATATATAATTTTAGTTTTGCCATCGTGGTTGATGGGAAGACCGATACAAGAATTGTTGTTAGTATATTTTAACCAAGCTAATAAATATAAGCAATTGGCTAAAGGTGCGCCTAATCTTTATCAATGGATTCCTAACAATTTTTATAATATTGTTGTCCCGATAGGTTTAACGTTAACTGTATCGGCAATATTTTTATTGGCATATATTGTTTATAAAAGTAAGCTAAAAATTACTCAAGACAGACTGATACACTTAGCCACCATTTCAGTTTTGTTTATGCCATATATCCTACCCAAAATGCACGAAAGATATTTTTATCCTGCCGATATTCTTTCGATTATCTTTGCGTTTTACTTTCCTCAATATTTTTGGGTAGCTATAGTTGTGCAAATGGCATCATTTTTTAGCTATTTGGGAACTCCCATATTTATCCAGTTATTTTCAATACCTTTAGGTTTTGCCCTCTGGTTTGTTGTGCGAAAGTGCGATCTGATTTATCCAAAGCTAAATTTTAAATAATACAGCAGAATTCAGAATTCAGAATTCAGGAGTAAAACACGCTTTATACCTGCCTTTGAGACTTAGCTTTTGTACCTCACCAACTTGAAATCTGCTGTATGTACCTAAAAGATAAATTAAATTAACTAAGATAAAAACATTTCTTTCTTTCTTTCTTTCTTTCTTTCTTTGCGTCCTTTGCGTCCTTCTCTGACGAGACGCTGCGCGAACGCGGTTCGTTTTCCTTTCTTATACTTAAATATTGTTTAACGCATCTTTAACTTAATGGTGAAATCAGTATAAATCCTTTAGCCTCTCCAAGAATTTTACTACCACTTAAATTGATTTGCTGTAAAGCCCCATTATCTAACAGCAAATAAGATTTATTAGATAACATTTGTTGTAAAGTTGATACATTTGCAGGAGTTACCTTACAATCGCAGTAAAAGTCTAAACTGGGACGACCATAAGCAAAAGAAGTATAAATTTGTGTTCCTGGTGAAACATTTGCCCGAATTAATTCTGCTACTGGTTTAACTGGAAAAGCTTCCTTTAATTCCCATATCCATGATTGCGAACTCATCAACAGTGCTAAAACTAAATACATCCCAAAAAATAGCACTGGAATAAAGTTGCGATCGCGCTCTTTAATTAGCCATGATACGATGCTCATACTTATTGCCAAAACAATACTCATGACTATTAAAATAGGCTCTTTTTTTGCAATAATAAAGTAGACACAACCTCCGAAACCAGCAATAGCAATAATAGCTATAAATATTGTCCAACTTCGTACCTTAAAATGACCGTACTGCCAAATTTGGCTAAGTTTAGCACCAATTGCCAAAGCTAAAAATGGATATACAGGCATAACATACCACGGGAGTTTAGTTCTCATTAAAGAGATAGTTACTAAGTAAAAAATTGTGCCAATAATAATTAAACTACCCCAAGAAGTCTGGCGTTTTTTCCAAGCTAGATAAAAACCTGCTGGTAAAAATAATAGCCAAGGGAAACTATACTTAATTAACTCAATTAAATAGTACCAAGCAGGCCCAGTATGACCTTCAACAGATTGTGTCAGGCGAGCAAAGGTTTGTGTTTGAAAATTAACTTGTAAGAAAGTTTCGCCATAATGTTGCCATTGAGCAACAAACCAAGCGATCGCAGGTGCATTTCCTAATAATATTCCTACTAATAAATAGGGGCTTGTTAACAAAGCAAACTGCCGATCGGCAATCAGGAATAAACAAGCGATCGCTCCTAGCGGCAAAACTAGCATCCCTTTCGTGAGAGCGATCAAGCCTAGACAGAATCCCACACCGACAGCATAGCGGCGATTCTGGCGTGCTTTGAGCAAACACAACAACAACAGCAAGAAAAAGGTAATAGTTGTACCATCTAGCATTGCTAGCCTTCCGTGACGCACCACAGGCAACATTGTCAGGTAAACTAAAGCGCTAAACAGAGCTGGTAAACTTTGGTTAAAAAGCAAACATCCCACCAAGTAAAGCAAAGGCACTCCCAAAGCAGTTAATATTGCACTCGGTAGACGGGTTGTCCACTCATTCACACCTCCGATCGAGTAAGTCCAAGCAATTAACAAGTGTATCAGGGGTGGCTTATTATAATAAGGTTCTCCTTGCAATGTTGGGTAAAGCCAATGCATTGAACCAAGTGGCGCACGCCAAATTTCACGGGCAACTAGTGCCACAGTACCTTCGTCCCAATCTCGTAAAGCGGAGTTTCCCAAAAATATCAACCATAAAAATAGAGATATTATCAGTAGACTAAATAACCATTCTTTTTCTCGGAATAAACGCATATCTAAAATCGGGATAATCATCTCAAACCTCCAGGATATACCCACGAAAGCTTGCTTTATATGGCATCATAGCAGCTTCTTAAACCAGTCTTCTACAGCAAAGTGTTAAGCCGTCTTTGCTAAAACAATAGATAATTTGACATGATTTCATAATTTCTGAATAACAGATACAATTTATGACGAAAACTTCAGATCAGACATTATTACAATTAATGAAATCTCCATTTAAGAGGTTATTAAACTTTTTCCCATCCCCGGTTTCTGGATACTTAACTATTGGAATTATCTTAGCGGTAATAATCCGATTGGTTTGTGTTCCTAATCAATCGTCTGATTATAAATCTTTCTTAGCGCCTTGGTATGATTTCATCGCATCTCATGGCGGATTTAGCGCTCTTAAATATAGTTTTGCTGATTATACACCGCCCTACCTCTACTGGCTTTTAATTGCTGCTACCCTGCTATCTGGATTACCAAAAATTTTCGCAATCAAGCTTTTTGCGATGGCTGTTGATTTTCTTTGTGGCTTTTTAACTTACAAAATTGTCAGATTAAAATATCCAGAGGGTAATAAACCAATCTTTGCTTTTTTGGCAATTATTTTGAGTCCGACTGTTATATATAATAGTGCCATTTGGGGTCAATGTGACAGCATTTATACAACAGGGATGATTGCCTGTATTTACTTTTTGTGTATTCAAAAAGAAATTCCCGCCTTGCTCAGTTTTGGCGTGGGACTTTCTTTTAAGTTGCAAGCGATGTTTTTAGCACCTTTATTATTAGCTCTTTTGCTCAAAAAAAGGATTCATTGGTATTATTTACCATTAATTGCGGCAGTATATATAATTGCAGTTTTGCCACCTTGGTTGATGGGAAGACCGATACAGGAATTGCTATTAATCTACTTTAGCCAAGCTAATAAATACAAAGAATTGGCGAAAGGTGCGCCTAATATTTATCAATGGATTCCTAACAATTTTTATAATATTGTTGTTCCTATAGGTTTAACGTTAACTGTATCGGCAATAATTTTATTAGCATACATTGTTTATAAAAGTAGATTAGAAATTACTCGAGACAGACTGATACACTTAGCTACTATCTCAGTTTTGTTTATGCCGTATATCTTGCCCAAAATGCACCAAAGATATTTTTATCCTGCCGATATTCTTTCGATTATCTTTGCTTTTTACTTTCCTCGATATTTTTGGGTAGCTATAGTTGTGCAAATGGCATCATTATTTAGTTACTTGGGAACTCCCATATTTATCCAGTTATTTTCAATACCTTTAGGTTTTGCTCTCTGGTTTGTTGTGCGAAAGTGCGATCTGATTTACCCGAAATTAAAAACTGGATTTTCTTCTAATATTAAATAAAAAATAGTCAGGATAAGTAGAATTTGAATAACAGAAAAACTACCAAAAATGAATAATATCAAAGTAATTATCGGCATTAGTAGCTTAATTTTATTTATCTCTAGCAGCTTGCGACACGAGTTATTTAATTCCTCTGGAGATTTAGCATTTTTTGACCAATGTATTTACTTAATTAGTCAAGGAAAACCGCCCGTTTCTTCTGTACTTGGGTTTCATATTTTAGCCGATCATGCTGCTTGGATTTTATATCCTTTGGCTTTATTGTACAAAATTTATCCTAGTGTTTATTGGCTGTTTGCAGTCCAGTCTATTGCTTTAGCATTAGGTGCTTTACCTACATATTATCTGGCGCTGCAAGCTGGTTTAAAAGAAAATTTAGCAGTCGCAATAGTAGCTGTATATCTAATGTATCCGGTGGTATATAACAGCAATCTCTGTGATTTTCACCCCGATACGATCGCAGTCCCGGCACTTTTGACAGCAGTATTGGCTGCAAGATCGAGAAAAATAGCTTTGTTTTGCGTCAGTATTCTTGTGGTATTAGGTTGTAAGGCTGTATTGTCACTGACTGTAGTGGCGATGGGGATTTGGTTACTCTTGTTTGAAAAGCGACGTTTATATGGTGCGATCGCAATTATTAGTGGGATAATATGGTTTTTAATTGCTAACTGGATTATCATTCCTTATTTTGGTACTGAAGCCGCCTTACTTAACCGTCATCTTTATCGCTATAGCTATTTAGGAAATTCATTTTCCGAAATGGTACAAATATTAATTTTTCAACCAAAAATCATTTTTAATAACCTTTTTTCAATTATCAATTTAGAATATTTATCTTTTTTATTATTACCTGTTGTTTGGGGTTTCAGACCACAATATCTCATGCCGTTGATAAGTATAATTCCTTGTGTAGCCCTAAATTTACTTGCCGATCATCCTTCACAAAAAAATCTAGTTTTACATTACTCTCTACCAGCAATTCCATTTCTGATTTTAGTTTTAATTGCCAGTCTAGCAGCAGGTAAAGCATGGCTAAAACAAAGACAAGCAATTATTTTGTGGTCTTTAGTTTGGTTTGTAGTTTTCGGTAAATTTGGTTTCTTTAGCTCGAAATATCTCCATAATATAGACAATTTGGCAGCCACAAAAGAAGCGATCGCTTTAGTTAACCCTAAAGATAGTGTTCTGACTACAGATATAATTACTCCGCATTTAACCCACAGAGAGTTAATTAGTTTTAAATATAATCCATCTGAAGATATTGCTGAATTAAATAAATTTCATTATGTCTTGCTAAATGTTCGCCATCCAGGTTGGGCTGCAACTTCAGAATCTCTTTCTAACTTGGTAAATATTTTGAGAAATCAGTCAAAATTTAATTTGAAATATCAACGAGATGATGTATATCTTTTTGAAAAACCTATTAGTTAACAATACTCCTTTTACTGAAACTGGCTTAGTAACCAAGTTCCAACTTCAGATTGACTTATTTCACGACTTCGGCGTAAGGCTTCTTCTAAAATTGCAATTACCAATCCAGGCAGTACCTGTGATTCTTGAATACGTTTACTGCCTTGATCTGCGATCGCATAAGCTATAATTTCGGCATTTTGAACATCCACTACCCAGTATTCAGCAATACCCAATTCTTCATGGAGCGATCGCTTTGTACCTAAATCATCTAATAGAGATGTTTTTGCAATTTCAATCACTAAATCTAGTGCAGGATAGCGATCGAGGTTGACAATTCCTCTACCTGCTGGGATAATTTGGGCGCGTTCTCTCAAGTAATAGGCAACATGGGGCTGACAATCCTGAACACCAGTTTTACGAAAGGTAGTGGTATCTAAACCTGTGGCTGGAATGCCTTTAAGTGCTGCAAATAAACTCACTGCAAAAATAATTACAACATGGTCTTTACCATGATCAAAACTAACTGGTGGCATCTCCAGCCTCATGTGTCCTTTGCGCCTTTGCGGTTCGTTCCTCCGATCAGTTTCAGTCGGGGTTTAAATCCCCGTCTGAAATGTCTAAAATGTTTGAATTTTGAATTGTTAATCTGCCTTAAGCGATTTTAGGCAACTTGAGTTACTTGCTGATTCACACGGGGACGGCCAAAGCGTTCCCAAGCACTCCCTCCTCGCAAAAATAGCTCTAAAAAGCGCAATGGTTCTCCCGAATTGCCTCTTGACCAACCGGAACTACCAGGAGCAAAGGCTAAAGTCCCTTCAGATACCTTGAAGCTGCCATCAGAATACACAGCATCGCTGACCACATCTCCAATTCGGATCGCAATCTTACTTTCAGGCTCCAAGTTAACTGTATGCGCCCCAATAGTTGTTTTGATATTACCGTAACCATCAATCCAGGCAATGCGATCTGGTGGAACATCTGGGATTTGCTCACTCTTGAGGCTATCTCCCAGAATGCTAAAATCTTCATTCATAATGGCAGCCGCCGCCGGAGGAAATACATCCCGTGAGCGAAACTGCGAACCCCCACGAGAAACGTTGACTACTCGCAACTCCTTTGTATAATCTTTGATAAAGGAGAGGGTATAGCCCGCATTTACACCCACTACTTTTACACCATTAGATAAAAGGGCATAAGTTAATCCTTCACCTTCATTGTCTCGACGGGCTTCAGGATCATCCTGACGAGGCGCGCAGTTGTGATAAATTAAGCGATCGCTAGGGCCTGGGTTAAGTCCTAGTTGGGCAATCCAGAATCCCGTTGCTAAGGTACTGAATGCTGGAACCGAAAGCAAATGAATTTGGGCATCGGCAAAAGTCATCAGCAGACGTTGTGTGACTTCAGTAAATGCCGGATCTCCTGTACCGTAGTCTGCAATGACGCAGATAAACATTCTGCTCCTCCTTTGGATGGGTAGTAATTTGCAATCAACCTAATTCATAATTAGTAATTATGAATTATTCCGTCATTATGTGATTACAGGCTGAAATGAAAAAACAAGTGTTCATTTCACTCCTAATTAATAACGTTAAAGTCTTAGTCAATGCAATGAAAACAATTACTTCACTTTTTAGCGAAGAACGCAACCAACTCCAGACAGATATTGATAATACAATCGGCATTGAGCAAATAGTTAAACTGGTTCAAAACCGACTCGATCATCTCGAAAGAATTTATATTGAAAAGCTTAATTTGGCTCAAGTTCGTCTGGCTTCATTTTTTCTGGATACGCTGCGGCAGTCTATTGCAACTCTGGCGGCGGCTAACTATCTTCAAGTTGCCCCAACAGAGCAAAAGCAAATTACTAACCCTGGGACAAAGTTTTTTTCGAGCAGATTAATCCTAAAGCTACTACAGGGATTAGTTTATATAGGCATACTAGGCTCGTTGTTTTCCTTAACTAAAACCACTCCAGGGGCGTGGATGGCTATCTTATTAACTTCGCTACTTATCGGACTAGAAATTGTACTTCAACTTGAATTAAACAATCAGCAAAATAATTCTATATCTGATGGGCTATTAGAATTACCTCAACAGATTCTTCGGGTTGATAGCAAAGTATTTCTAGATTGCCTTAGCGATGCTCTCAACACTATCGACTTAGCAGTGGCTAGAGTAGAAGAATCAAATAGATATGAAGGCGACATAGCAATAGAAGAACTGCCAGAGTTATTGAATTTTCTGCAAAGGCTAATGGGCGCATCCAAACTTGATAAACCCCAAATGGCTTATGAATTGGCGAAACTTCTGCCGCAGATTTTAATGTCTCAGGGAATTAACGCTCAAATTTACCGATCGAATAGCGATCGCAAATATTTTGACTTTGAGCCAAGTATCGACCCTGATACCAAAGAACACGTGACTCTCACACCGGCTTTGTTAAAAGGCGATCGCTTAATTCGGCGCGGTCGGGTAATTGAGCCAGCTTATTCTTCTTCTAGAGAATAATAGACAATAAGGGTATGGAAATTTTAGAAACAATCGGTTTTGATTTGGGACACGGTGAAACGGCTGTAGCTAAAGCGATCGTGGAAAGCATCGAGCCTCCCCAGATGTTGGAGATTAATAACAAGAAGAACCAAATTACAGCCCTTGGTTGGCATCCCAAACTCGGTTATCTTGTCGGCGAACAAGCGTTAATTCAAGCTGGCGTTACCCAACTGACAATTTCTTTCAAACAAAAACCCAACAACGATCCCAAATATCGGGAAACAATTAGCACTTTTGTGGCAACTTACTACCGCCTTTTGCAAGAAAGTAAACAACTTGCAGGTGGGGAAGGTAGCTATTTTTACATTGGTTGCCCTTCAGGATGGACAGTTAGCGATCGCTTAGAATACCAAAAGCTACTTCAAGAAGCTGGTATTCCCCAACTCAATGTTGTACCCGAATCGCGGGCTGCTTTCATGCAAGCCAAAGAAGCCGGCAAGTTGGAGTATGACAAACTCCTTGCATCAGTGCTAATTGTCGATATTGGTTCTTCAACCACAGATTTTACTCTAGTTAAAAGTTTAGAAGAAATCCCGATAGATTTTGGGAGTAATACTTTAGGTGCATCTATAATTGACAAAGCTATTTTTGCTCGGACTCTCGCCAACCACGAACAAAAAACATTACTTGAAAAAGTATTTAAAGAATATCCCCATCACCAAGCTCGTTGTGAACTTGCTTGTCGCAAAGCTAAAGAAGATTACTTTTCTAATGAACAACTATACAGCGATTCTGAATCCTTTGCGCGTGGCTTTGAGTCGATTAACGAACAGATTTATTTTATTCCCCAAGTCAATAAATTGATGATGGAGGAAATTTTAAATCAACCTTTCCCAGAACTGGAGCATTATAGTTGGATTCAATCATTTCGCAACTCTTTAAAGGAAGCGAAAGAAAAGCTAGAAAAACTTGAAATTGTGCCGAAACTTGTGCTAATGACCGGCGGTGCATCTCGCATGAAATTCACACACGTTCTTTGTCAAGAAATGTTTCCCGAACCAGAAACGCTGCTTCGCCCCGATCCAGAACCGGAACGTTGCATTGCAATGGGTTTAGCACGAGTAGGAAGATGGGATCTGCGTGCTGCTGCTTTTAAACAAGAAGTGAACAAACTATTTACCTCGAACAAACTTAAAGGTTTGATTGAAAGGCATATTCCAGAGTTAATCGAATCACTAACTAAGCCTTTAGCGGATGGCTTGATTGTCAACGCAGTTAAACCAGGTTTAAAAGATTGGCAAAAAAACAAAATACGGACTTTAGCAGATTTAGAAACAGCTTTGATCGGTCGGGCAGAACAGTGGCTCAAAAGCGAACGCGCTGTGCAGATAATTAATCATCAATGCGCTTCTTGGTTTAACAATAAAATACAACCTGATTTAGCTGCACAAACCGATCCAATTTGTCGAAAGTTTCAGATACCTAGAAGTAGTTTAAGGTTTGAGGATAGCATTGACCCAAATTTTGTTAACCCAGAATTACAAATTGGAGATGCTATTTTGGCTGAGACAGTAGCGTTTATCGTTAATGTAGTAATTGGTGGAGGCGCTGTGGCTAGCATCATCACTCTAATATTAACGGGACATTTAACCTGGCCTATTGCCCTAGTATATGGGGCTTCACTTATGGCGGCAGGAATGGAACTAAATCGTAAGAGTGTTCAAGAAGTAATTAAGACAAATGTAAATGTGCCTAGTTGGATGCGTTCTAATTTTTTGAGCGATAAAAAAATCGAGGATATGTGTGAGCAAATAAAGCCTGAGTTAGAGAAAGTTCTTCAAGAACAACTGACTGCAAATCAAGAGGCTTTTGACAAATTGATTGTCAAAGTTGAGCAAGGACTTCAAAAAAGCCTTTCTACCAAGGTTCAATCTTGCATAATTTTGATCCAATAGCGTTAGTACATACAATTTCTAAGTTAATTTTGAAGGTTTGTAGTAAGCACTTTAGTGCTTAGGGAACTCCAAATAAAAAAATACTCAACTACTTTTTGTGGGGTGGACATCTTGTCCGCCCTTGGCTACGGGCGGACAAGATGTCCACCCCACAAGATTGGATAATTTCTTTGTTGGAAGTCCCTTAAAAAATAAGGACTAAAGTCCTTACTACGAACTGATTCACCACTCGTAACTAATGGGACAAAGCAGTAGTTAGTGAGCCACAACAATAACAATTATTCTAAATTTTCTCCTTACCAATGAATTAAATATGTAAACTGCTCAAAAGCCAATGATTAAAATAATAGTTTTCTTCCTGCTAATTGGGCTGATTATTGCTGGGATTTTACTCAATCCGATTTTAGTCAAAAAGCGAAGAAATCGGCTTAAACATCGTCCTTTCCCCTCACTTTGGAATGCCATTATTGAGAATAATCTTCCCATTTATCTCTGTCTTTCTCCCGATGAAATCAGACGACTCCAGGGACATATTCAAGTGTTCTTAGCAGAAAAGCAATTTATTGGCTGTAGAGGATTACAGGTGACAGAGGAAATGAAACTAACCCTTGCATCCGTCGCCTGTTTACTCCTACTCAATGAACGTGGACAATACTTCCCCAGACTTCGTTCAATTCTGGTATATCCCAACGCTTATTTTGTTCAGGAAACAACTTCCGTCGGGAAATATGTTGTTGAAGAAAGGCGTACAGCAAGACTGGGGGAATCGTGGACAAATGACCAATTAGTAGTATCTTGGGAACAAGTGAAACAAGACACTAATAACTGGAGAGATGGACGTAACGTTGTGCTTCATGAATTTGCCCATCAGTTAGATCAAGAAGATGGTAAAGCTCAAGGAGTTCCAATACTGCAACACAACTCAGACTATGCTATTTGGGCGAAGGTGATGACAGAAGAATATCAGCAACTTTGTAATGATGTTCTACAAGGCGCAAAGACAGTAATGAATAGCTATGGCGCAACGAATCCCGCAGAATTTTTTGCCGTAGCGACTGAGACATTCTTTGAGAAACCACACCAATTGCTGTCCAAGCATCCGGCACTTTATGAGCAATTGCAACGTTACTATCAATTAAATCCTGTGCAATGGGTATAGTAAAAATCTTTATTACAGCAGATTTCAAGTTGGCGAGGTACACAAGGTAAGGGACGAATGAATGGCACTAAGATAAGCCCAAAGTCTTGTGTTGCCTCGTTCCCAGCCTCCAGGCTGGGAATGTATTACGAGAGGGCTGCTGCCTCTCATTAAGCCAAGCCCACAAATGTAATCAGTACATCGATTAACTTAATGGCAATAAACGGCGCAATCACCCCACCTAAACCGTAAATTAAGATATTGCGTTGGAGTAACTGATTAGCTGTCAGTGGTCTAAACCGCACACCCTTTAATGCCAAGGGAATCAAAGCGGGAATAATTAAAGCATTATAAATCAGTGCTGAGAGTACAGCCGATTTAGGGCTAGTTAAATTCATAATATTAAGGCTTTGCAGGTTAGCAGCAACAAATATCACTGGGATAATTGCAAAGTATTTAGCAATATCATTGGCGATGGAAAATGTTGTCAATGCCCCGCGAGTAATCAACAATTGTTTACCAATACTAATGATATCGAGCAGCTTTGTAGGATCGGAGTCCAAATCGACCATGTTGGCGGCTTCTTTGGCAGCTTGCGTTCCTGTATTCATTGCCACGCCGACATTAGCTTGGGCTAATGCTGGAGCATCATTAGTTCCATCTCCCGTCATGGCGACCAGTTTACCTGCGGCTTGTTGCTGTTCAATGATACTGATTTTGTCTTCTGGTGTGGCTTCGGCGATGAAGTCATCAACCCCAGCTTCTTTGGCAATCACAGAGGTAGTTATTCGGTTGTCTCCAGTTAGCATGATGGTACGCACTCCTATCCGTCGCAGTTGCTCAAAGCGATCGCGGATACCAGGTTTAACTATATCTTTGAGATAAATAATCCCATAGATTTCGTTATCTAGGCTGACTGCTAAAGGTGTACCACCCAGGCGAGAAACTCGTTCGTAGGCAGCATCCAATTCTGGTGTATCACCTCCGTTGCGGAAACGGACAAATTCTTTAATGGCTTCTACTGCTCCCTTTCTGGCTTCATACCCACCGGGTAAGTTCGTGCCACTCATCCGGGTTTTGGCGGAAAAACTCACTCCTTCTGCTTGGCTGGAGTCAAAATCAAACCGCGCACCCAACTTTTCTGCCAGTCGAACAATAGATTTACCTTCTGGTGTATTGTCAAAAACACTAGCAGCCCAGGCAACATTAGCAATTTCTGACATTGAATGACCGTTGAGGGGAATAAACTCTTCCGCCAGACGGTTGCCGAGGGTGATTGTACCTGTCTTATCAAGAAGTAAAGTGTTGACATCACCACAGGCTTCGATTGCTCGTCCTGATGTGGCAATAACATTAAATTGGGCAACTCGATCCATACCAGCAATACCGATAGTACTTAGTAAGCCGCCAATGGTGGTAGGAATTAACGCTACTAATAGAGCAATTAAAATTGGGACGCTGACTGGACTGTTGACATAGTAAGCAAGTGCAGGTAAGGTTACTACGACTAACAAAAACACTAAGCTGAGAACTGCCAACAATACCGTGAGGGCAATTTCATTGGGTGTTTTGCTACGTTCTGCCCCTTCTACCAAGGCAATCATTCGGTCAATAAAGCCTTTGCCTGGGTCAGTAGTGATGCGGATAATTAGTTCATCTGAGATAATCCGCGTTCCACCAGTAACAGAACTGGAAATATCAGAGCCTGATTCTTTTAATACTGGTGCGGATTCCCCAGTAATTGCCGATTCATCCACTGAGGCAACACCCATGATTACTTCACCATCGGCGGGGATGATATCGCCAGCAACGACGTAGATGGTATCGCCCTGTTTAAGGCTGGTGGATGAAACCTCACTAATTGTGCCATCGGCAGCAAGTTTTTTAGCGATCGCCTCTAACTTTGTTAACCGCAAGGCATCGGCTTGGGCTTTACCCCGTCCTTCTGCCACTGCTTCGGCAAAATTGGCAAACCAAACTGTAAAGAATAAAATCCCCGATAATAAGGCGTTGAAAACTTGCGGGTTCTTTTGCAGGGCTGGGCCAAATAGGTTGGGATCGATCGTTAGCAATAGGATGATGATTGTCCCTACCCAAACCACAAATATTACTGGATTTTTGATTGCATACTTAGGGTTGAGCTTGACAAAAGCATCTCTAATTGCTCTTAAATACAGCAACTTGTTATTTGCCCTGGTCTTTTTACTTCTTTGGCGGCGATCGCCAGAACGAGAACTTGGCCGTCTAGCTTTGAAGTTAGTTGCCACTTGATTCATAAATAAAGTTAGCAGTGATAAGTTAGGAGTTATAGGAACTTCTAATAAAAAAATATCCAACCTGTAGGATGCGTTAGTAACGCATCCTACGAAACCAGATAATTTATAAGATAAGGCAGGAGCCAGGAGGAAAAAAGTATGAATGAAAACTTTAGTTCTGGGTAATTACCCAGTTCAAAAATTAAAATAAGTACGAGACACGTAGTACAAGATATAAATAAACCTTTCTTGCTTCAATCTCACACTTTTAAGTCTGGGTTACTCCTCCCTGTTGCCTCCTGAATTATTTTTTGATATTTTCTTAATTTCAAACTTATAACTCATAACTTTTCTAACTGCCAGATGCTAGTTTCAAACCCTCAGCTATGGGGCCTAAAGCCAGAACGGGAAAGAAAGTCAATACTCCCAAAACCAGCGTCACTCCAGCCGTGATACTAGTAAATACTAGAGAATCAGTTCTTAAAGTAGCAGGGGTTTCTTCTACTTGTTGTTTGCGAGACATCCCGTCGGCTAGCAGTAAGATGGCAATCATCGGAATGTAGCGTCCTCCGATTAAGCTAACTAAAGTACTCAAGTTCCACCACAGGGTATTATCCCCCAACCCCTCTAAGCCCGAACCATTATTTGCTGCTGCTGAGGCATATTCATAAACTACTTGAGAAATACCGTGATAGCCAGGGTTGCTAATTCCAGATAGGGAGATGGGATAAGCTAAAGCGATCGCACTGGGAATCAAAACTAGAATTGGGTGAATCAACAGCACGACGCTAGCGAGGACGATTTCTCGTTTTTCAATTTTGCGTCCTAAAAACTCTGGGGTACGTCCTGCCATTAGTCCAGTTAGGAAGACTGTGAGAATTAAGTAAAGAAATAAGTAAGCTGTTCCAATTCCCTGACCACCCCAGATAACCTTGATAAATAAATTAAAGAGAGTCGAAAATATTCCTTGTGGCATTAAAGAATCATGCATCCCATTCACAGCACCAGACATAGTAGCGGTAGTCATCACTGCCCAAAATGCCGTTTGTGACCAACCAAATCGAACTTCTTTGCCCTCTAAATTGGGCTGTTCTAATCCAAAGGCGGTATTCACCAGAGGATTACCTTGCAGTTCTCCCACGGCTGTAATTCCCACTAGAATCACAAAAATCACAAACACCATCCAAAAAAGTAGCCAAGCTTGTTTGATGTTGTTGGCAAATATCCCGTAGGTGTAAATCAAGGCGGCTGGGATAGAAATCATGGCGAGCATTTCTATCAAGTTAGAAGCGCCATTGGGATTTTCAAAGGGGTGAGCTGAGTTGACGTTAAAAAAGCCGCCGCCGTTCTCGCCCAAAAGTTTGATTGCTTCAAAGGATGCCACCGGGCCTCTGGCCAGATATTGCGTCCCGCCTTCTAAGGTTGTCACATCCATAGTCCCAGCTAAGGTTTGTGGTACACCTGCTATCAGCAAGGCGATCGCACCAATAATCGAAATCGGCAGCAATATTCGCGTAATTCCACGGACGAGATCGACGTAAAAGTTTCCCAGTCTTCTACCCGTCAATCCACGAATAAAGGCAATTCCCACGGCTAACCCGGTGGCTGCGGAGGTGAACATCAAAAAGCCTAAAGCCGCTACCTGGCTAAAATAGCTTAAGGTTGTCTCACCTGCATAGTGCTGCTGGTCGGTATTTGTTACAAATGAAATCGTTGTATGCAGCAATACATCCCATTTGGTAGCACCAAATCCGTTGGGATTCCAGGGTAAAAGTCTCTGAAAATATATCAGAAAATATACTGAAATAGCCATAATCGTGTTGCAACACAGTATAGCCTGGATATACTGCCAACCCGTCATGTCATCTTTTCTCCGAACACCCGCAAGTACGAACATACTTCGCTCTATGGGGTTCATTAAAAAATCAAGCAGTGTTCTTTCTCCCAAAAAGACAGACGCTATATATTTTCCGAATAATGGAGTGATTGCTATGACAATACACAGCGTTAAGCCAATTTGCAAAAAACCTTGTCCCATAATATTTTGCGCTAAATTAAATTTAAGTGGTGGCAAGCCAATTCCAAGAAATATACTAATTCTTACTCATAACTTTTTACTCAGTACTGGCTCAAGTCCCGCTACGGCTAAGATAACTCCTGAATATTTTTCAGTTCTGACTATTTTCCAGATACTTATTAAAATTTTCCTTAAGAATATTTAATTTTAACTTTTAATTCATCTGTATCACTACTTAGGATTATTTGTTTATACAATACATTTTCCCAGTTTGCTACTTTTAAAGAAATCTTGAAGAAGAATTCAGAAGTCAGAATCAAGACGCTCGTGACGCTCTCTACGAACGCGAACAGCGTGTCGAAGACAGACGCTAAATGCTCCCGCTTGCTTCCCCGGAGGGGTACGCGGACTCCCTTGCCGCCGGCGCTATCGGCTTTTTCGCTCAGAATTCATGCTGAATTCTGACTCCTGAATTCTGTTCGATAAATTGCAGATAGCTCATAATTGGTGAATTAAATAGTTATACAGATTGAATAATCACGATTTTTTAGGAAATCATAAATGACGATGTTAAGTCGATTATTGACTATGAAAGAAGCTATAAATGAGCGGGGAAAGACTTATGGTCTAATAGCGATCGCCTTTGCGATCGTGATCGTACTGGAATATTTGACACCCCCTGAGTACGTATTTGGCTATCTCTACACAGGGACGATTTTATTAGCAGATTCTCGATTGAATCGGGGAGCAGTTTTGGGGATCACTCTTGCAGCTATCGGATTAACATTGTTGAATTTGTTTGTTCCTGGGGGAGAAATGATTAATTCGCCAACCTTGGCAAATAGATTGATTGCAGTATTGGCTTTGTTGGTAACAGGTTGGTTAAGCGATCGCAACCACCGCAATGAAGAAGCGATCGCTTATACTCAAGCACAATTACGCTCTCAAGAACAACTAGCGATTATGCGTGAAGATTTTGTTTCTACCCTAACGCATGATTTGAAAACACCCCTATTAGGAGCAATTGAAACGCTGAAATATTTTCAAAATGAGCAATTTGGTGAAATCACGCCAATGCAAGCAAAAGTCTTGCAAACAATGGCTCGTAGTCATCAGAGTACACTGCAATTAGTGCAAACACTTTTAGATGTATACCGCAATGATGCCGAAGGGCTGAAACTACAGAAATCGCCAGTTGACTTGGTGACAATAGCAGAGGAGATCGTCGCTACCCTGACTGAACTAGCGAAAACCCGCCAGGTTTATATTTCTCTGCACTATGGCGAATCAGATTTTCGCAGCTTTCTCTGGGTAAACGGCGATTCTTTGCAACTTGGGCGAGTCTTCAGCAATCTCCTGAGTAATGGCATAAACCATACCCCTCGTGGCGGTAAAGTGGAAGTAGTATTTGAAGGTTATTCTAGCGATCAAGTGGTAAAAATACTCGATACAGGTTCCGGCATTACCGAAAAAGAGTTACCTCACTTATTTGAGAGATTTTATCAAGGAAATAGCGATCGCCACGTCTCCGGCTCTGGACTAGGGCTTTATTTGACCAGGCAAATTATTACTGCTCATGGGGGTACAATTTGGGCAGAGAATCGCTCACCACGCGGCGCACTGTTTGGTTTCCGACTCCCTGCTTGTCCACCACCGGGGAGTTGAGAAATCAATTAAAAATTAAAAATTAAAAATTAAAAATTAAATAACTTTTGCCTCCTGCCCCCTGCTTCCTAACCAATGACAAATGACAAATAACAAATGACAAAAATCTTACTAGTTGAAGATGATGAATTATTTCGGCTTGGTTTACGGATGCGGTTGCAACAAGAAAGCAGTTTGGAGATTGTCGCAGAAGCAGAAGATGGGGAGCAAGCTGTAGAATTAGCAAATCGCTATCCCTTGGATTTGGTCTTGCTGGATGTAGGTTTACCGGGAATTGGCGGGATTGAGGCTTGTCGCCAAATCAAGGAGAAGCACCCAAATTTACCAATTCTAGTTTTAACGTCTCGTTCTGAAAAACCCCTGATTTCGCGGTTAATTGCTGCCGGGGCGCAAGGTTACTGCCTTAAGGGTATTCCGGCTGAGTCTTTGATATTAGCAGTGCGATCGGTTGCTGCGGGCGCTTCTTGGTGGGATCAAACGGCAACAACTGAAATTAGAGCCGCTTTTGAGGGCAATTCGATGGCGGTGGAGTCTACAAAAACTGAAGAATTTTTAGAAAATCCTTTAACGAAGCGGGAGCAAGAAATTTTAGCACTGGTAGCAGCTGGCAAAAGCAATCAAGAAATTGCTGAAATTCTCTACATTGCCCCTGGTACAGTGCGGGTTCATGTTCATGCTATTTTACAAAAACTAGAAGTACGCGATCGCACTCAAGCCGCAGTCTTAGCGATCCAAAAAGGATTGGTAGCACCAGAATTGTTAATTAATTAGATTTATTGGGGAATGAGGCAGTTAACAGTTAACAGTTAACGGGACTTAGACAAAAATTAAGCCCAAATGTAGCCCAAACTAGCTTTATAATCAGCAAATACGTCACGATTAAGAGTCATAATTTTAATGTAAAACAGGCTTGATACCATGCTTTGACACGATTTTTTTGGACTTCAGTTTATTTAAAATACGCTGTATCTATTTGCTTAAGTGATATGATTTTAAAATCAGTAAAATTGGTGCTATTTATTAAATAATGATTCCTGAGTTTGATGAAAACGGTAATCTACCACCAGGGATACATTTTGGCGGTTGGAAAGAGTTTAAAGAGAGGTTTGGATATACAGATAAACGAATGCAAATGATTCAAGGGATAGAAGCGGTAATGGCAGAATTAAAAACTGCTGGATGCAGAACTTTTTATATTAATGGCTCATTCGTAACAAACGAACCGAAGCCGCGAGATTTTGATTGTTGCTGGGATAGGGATGATGTTGATATAGACTACCTCAGACAAAATGCACCGCTAATATTAAAGTTTTATGACAGTACAGCACAGAAAGCCAGGTATCGAGGGGAAATTTATCCATCCGACCAACCCGTGGATGAGTCTACAATATCAATAGAGTTTTTTCAGCGCGATAGAAAACAAAATCGTAAGGGTATTGTAGCTATTAACTTATTGGAGTGGGAGCCATGATTAAAAATGATAAACAACTGGCATATTCCAAAGAATGGGCAGAAAAATTTGCTGAAGCTAACCTGACTTTAAGGGCGAATGAAGAAAAGCGATTAAAAGACCCGGATGGCTGGCAGTTAATTCAAGATTCTAACGATGCGTTGCGGCAGAAATTATTGGATGAAATAACGGAATATGAAGCATTAATTGCTCATGACCCTGAGCAACCAATTGTGCTATCAATAGAAAATCTTGATTATTTACCCGACTTATTAATTAAAGCCAGGATAGCAATGAAGCTGACTCAGAAAGAATTAGCAGCATTTTGTCAGCGGACTGAAGAAGAAATTAAATCTTTTGAAGATAAGAATTATCACAATGCTAGCTTCCTAGATTTTGCCAACGGACTTGATGTATTAGGGATTAAGCTTGTAAATGGCAAGTTTGTTGCCAAAATGGATGATTTTTACAAGCAAAGATTAATGAATATACGTCGAGAATCACATTTAGATAGCGATTTGAGTGGTATGAAAGCTGTTTCTTAATGATTCAATGAGCAACTATATATTGTTGGTCAGATTTATCAATCTTGGCAGGAAGACCCCATACGAAACGAAGTGAAGCGTAGCGGAATGAGTGGGTACTTCACTAGCCTATAGAAGATTTTCCCAACCGTTTGTACATCCACTCTGTATCCGTATCACTCAATACTGGTGGAGGTGGAAGTTGGGTGTAGTCTATCGATAAATCATACCCAGCTTCGTCATAGATATCATTCAGCACGGCTTGCAACTCCAGTACAGCATCGGGGTCGCCTTCGCGGAGGGGAACGGGTATCGTTGGGAGAGTATCTTGTAACTTCACAGGCCACACGTCGATTACTCCAGACCCAGCCCGCGTTAAGCTGATCAAGTAGGGAACATCTGGAAGACGGGGGTGGGTGAACTACTCCGCCGTAAGACGGACGGAGCTTCCCAATTCATCGGGAATAGCCTCCAGGACTTCGTAGTACTTAGAAAGTCTGACATTCCCTCCA
>NZ_JABXKI010000083.1 GCF_017115095.1 Nostoc sp. NMS4
GGTTCTACTGCATTGTTCTAGTTTCCTCCTAGCAGTAGGTAAAAGATTCATAGGAGCTAGACGACTCAGAATGTAAGAAACAAATCGTTTCAAATAAAACAGAACTTGCAGCAATGCAACTACCGAGGGGCACTCGGAAAGTTAGCGCTTGGGGAGAGTCCTACCTCTGGGCTAGATAACGCAAGGCATCTAGTTTAAGTGGTCTCGTTGAACCAAGAATCTCAGTCACTTTAGTACTGAGAGTGTCAAATTAGGATGCAGAAAGCTGTAATCATCCAAAATCCAAAACTCAAAATGGCATGACCTATCTAGAAACAGCAGCGCAATTCTACCGCGAAGTTGCCCAAACCCCGCAAGTTGGACTTTGTTGTGTACAAAGTACGCCCTTGCAACTACCAGGGTTGAAAATTCCTTTGCCAATGCAGGAAATGAATTATGGTTGTGGCACTACTGTTCACCCCACCGAACTAGGAAACCAACCTACTGTACTGTACGTTGGCGTTGGTGGCGGCTTAGAAGCGTTGCAATTCGCTTATTTTTCCCGCTATGCAAGTGCTGTAATTGCTGTTGAACCGGTTGAAGCTATGCGGGAAGCTGCTGCACGCAATCTGAAAATTGCTGCTCAAGAAAATCCCTGGTTTAACACCAGCTTTGTCGAAATCCGCGAAGGTGATGCTTTTAACTTACCTGTTGCTGATGATAGCGTTGATATCGTGGCACAAAATTGCCTTTTCAATATCTTTGAACCAGAAGATTTAACTCGTGCTTTAAAAGAAGCATATCGGGTATTAAAACCAGGTGGACGCTTGCAGATGAGCGATCCAATTGCTACTCGTCCAATTCCAGCACATCTTCAACAAGATGAGCGACTGAGAGCCATGTGTTTATCGGGTGCGCTCACATATCAAGAGTATATTGAACTGATTATAAATGCTGGTTTTGGTCAAGTTGAAATTCGTGACCGTCGTCCTTATCGCCTATTAGATTCCCAGACTTATAATTTAGAAGATAACCTACTTTTAGAAAGTCTCGATTCTGTCTCTTTTAAAGTTGTAATTCCAGAAGATGGTGCTTGCATTTTCACTGGAAAAACGGCAATTTATGCTGGTTCAGAACCCTTCTTTGACGATTTGGCAGGTCATCTACTTCAGTTAGGGATTCCGGCTGCGGTGTGTGATAAGACTGCTGCTAAACTTGCTGCTAGCAAGCCATTAGAAATAATTGTTACCGATTCAACCTGGCATTATAGTGGTGGTGGTTGCTGTTAATTTATCTAAGAAAGAATTCAGGGGTCAGAATAATTCTGTTCGGCTGCTAGATCCCCGACTTCTTGAAGAAGTCGGGGATCTGAACACCACTAGGTAATGAATGCACAATTTTAATATTTCACTAATTACATTCTGAATTCTGACTTATGACTTCTTCTTTATAAACCCCAAAATGTTGTTAATTAGTCTGTTTTTAGCTACGCTTTTTTTAGCATATTCAAATGGAGCAAATGATAATTTTAAAGGTGTAGCGACGCTGTTTGGTAGTCGAACTAGCAGCTATCAAACAGCAATTTTGTGGGCAACTTTTACAAAGGAATCTACAGCTTATCTGGCTATATTAATTCAAAATGGCATCTACCAGTCAATCAAAAAATAATTGATACTTGCCATTTTATCAGCGCTGGAATCGTCAGTTTTGCTAGAGGATTAAATGATACTCCTAAGATTGTTTCACTCCTCCTAATTATTGAGTATTTCTCGATTCAGGGGGGAGCGATTGCGATTGCGATCGCAATGGCACTTGGCGGTTTACTCAACTCTCAAAAAGTGGCAATAACCATGAGTGAAAAAATTACCTCAATGAATCCTACTCAAGGCTTATCAGCAAATATAGTAACTGGAGTTCTGGTGATTGCAGCTACTCGGTTTGGGCTTCCAGTTTCTACCACTCACGTTTCAGTTGGTTCTATTTTTGGTGTAGGATTAATTAGCAAAAAATCTAAATCTAATACTCGTGTTTTTTATCAAATTCTACTATCGTGGATTTTAACCTTACCAACTGCTGCAATCATTAGTGCAATAACCTACAGATTATTGCAAGGTTAAAAAGATTGAATATAGTTGTGTAATTTTTTAGGAGTAGTAACTAATGCAAACGCAAACAAAAGTCACAGCCTTTAAAAACAAACTCAGTTCACCTTTGACAAAAAAAGGCATCACTGTTTTACAAATTAATCTAGGTAAGCGGTGTAATCTTGCCTGTACCCACTGTCATGTCGAAGCTGGGCCAAAACGTCTAGAAGAACTTTCTCCTGAAATTTGCGAACAATTGATTTCACTAATCCATAAATTTCCCGAAATTAAAATTGTGGATTTGACTGGTGGCGCACCGGAAATGAATTATGGGTTTAAGCCACTCCTAGAAGCAGCCAAAGCAACTGGTAAACAAGTGATTGTCCGGTCTAATTTGACTATTTATTTTGAAGATGGATTTGCTGATTTACCAGAATACTTTGCCAAACACCAAGTAAGAATTGTCGCTTCTTTACCCTGTTATTTAGCAGATAATGTTGATAAAATGCGCGGCGCTGGCGTTTTTGATACTTCGGTCAAAGCTTTGCAGTGGCTTAACCAACTTGGCTATGGTAAAGACCAAAATTTAATTTTGGACTTAGTTTTTAATCCCCAGCTACCCACCGATGAAAAATTTTCTTTAGCTCCCGAACAGACCAACCTAGAACGAGATTACAAAATGTTCTTACAAGAACATTTTAATATTGTGTTTAACAACCTCTTCACCTTTACCAACCTACCAGTTGGTCGAACCAAAATGCATTTAGAACGGAGAAAACTGTACGCTAGCTATTTGCAGTTTTTAGAATTACATTTTAATCCCAGCACAGTTGAACACTTAATGTGTCGCAATGAACTTTCAATTGACTATCTGGGCAATGTATATGATTGTGACTTTAACCAAATGATGAATTTGCCTGCAAAAACTCCCAATGGTGAAACTTTGACAGTTAGCAAATTGTTAGAAACTAACAGTTTAGACCTGATTAATGACGTACAAACTGCTGCTTATTGCTATGGTTGTACTGCTGGGTGTGGTTCTAGTTGTGGTGGGGCTTTGCTGTGAAGGGGGCAGGAGGCAGATCAATACTGCGTAGGTTTTGCATAAAAAATAGAAATGTGTAGGTTGGGGAGCCACTGCGCCCTTGTGGTTCCCCGACTTGTTCGCGTCAGCGTCTCCCAGGGGGAGAAGCACGTGGCGTTTGAGGAACGTAGCAAGATCCCCGCAGGGTAACCCAACATTTTCGGGGCTTTATTGGGTTGCGTGTTCTACATGCATCAATTATGTCAACTATCATCACGCTAAACACCAATGCACCCACAATTCTGATTGGCGAAAAGACAGAGGATAAGAGCTGATTCGTAAAGAAAATCTAAAGAGAAGTGAATCTGGCTTGAGCCAGATTATAGGCTAAATCGAGTGTAGTTATGTTGTTGCCGATGAGCCGTCTACCAGCGATTGAGAATCCACACCGCAAACCCTAAGGAACTCATGCTTTGATACCATCACTATATAGTGTAAGTTAAGGTTAAGTCGATATTCAAACGAATAATTTTTGCTGAATTGCGACAGATAAAGACTAAACTAAAAAGTCTTGTGCAGCAAAACCTGTAGCTTTAAATGAAATAATCATGTCTAAGGTTCTTGTCTCCGATTCTATTGACCAAGCTGGAATTGACATTCTTTCGCAAGTTGCTACCGTTGATGTCAAATTAGGTCTAAAACCAGCCGAACTGATCGCAATTATTGGTGAGTATGACGCGCTGATGATTCGCTCTGGTACGCGCGTTACTCAAGAAATTATTGATGCCGGCACTCAACTAAAAATCATCGGTCGTGCTGGTGTGGGTGTCGATAATGTGGATGTTCCCGCCGCCACCCGCCGGGGAATTGTGGTAGTCAATTCTCCAGAAGGAAATACAATTGCTGCGGCTGAACACGCGCTAGCGATGATTTTGGCTTTATCTCGCCACATCCCCGATGCTAACGCTTCGGTGAAACGCGGTGCGTGGGATCGCAGTAGTTTTGTCGGTGCGGAAGTCTACAAAAAAACTCTCGGCGTTGTCGGTTTGGGTAAAATTGGCTCCCATGTTGCGGCTGTAGCTAGAACAATGGGGATGAAATTACTAGCTTACGACCCTTTTATTTCTACAGAACGAGCAGAACAATTAGGCTGTCAGTTGGTGGAACTAGATTTACTCTTCCAGCAAGCAGACTATATCACCCTACACATCCCGAAAACCCCAGAAACCACCCACTTAATCAATGCTACAACTCTGGCAAAGATGAAACCCACAGCCCGGATTATCAACTGCGCTCGTGGTGGCATCATTGATGAAATAGCTTTAGCAGCAGCTCTGAAAGCGGGTAAAATTGGTGGTGCAGCCTTGGATGTGTTCGAGTCAGAACCATTGGGTGAATCGGAATTGCGATCGCTAGGCAAAGAAATCATCCTCACCCCCCATTTGGGAGCCTCTACCACAGAAGCTCAAGTGAATGTGGCCATTGATGTTGCCGAACAAATTCGGGATGTACTTTTAGGACTACCAGCACGTTCAGCCGTCAACATTCCCGGACTCGGCCCCGATGTGTTGGAAGAACTCAAACCCTATATGCAACTAGCAGAAACTCTCGGTAATCTGGTGGGACAGCTAGCTGGCGGACGGGTGGAAGTACTGAATATTCGACTACAAGGGGAACTCGCAACCAACAAAAGTCAGCCTTTAATCGTCGCTGCCCTCAAAGGACTACTTTACCAAGCTTTGCGAGAACGGGTAAATTACGTAAATGCCAGCATAGAAGCCAAAGAACGCGGAATTCGGGTAATTGAAACCCGCGATGCTTCCATTCGAGACTATGCCGGTACACTGCATCTAGAAGCCACGGGTACTTTAGGTACTCATTCGGTAACAGGTGCTTTGCTAGGTGAGCGGGAAATCCACCTCACCGACGTTGACGGTTTCCCGATTAACGTCCCACCCAGCAAATATATGCTGTTTACCCTGCACCGCGATATGCCGGGGATTATCGGCAAACTTGGTTCCCTACTCGGCAGTTTTAATGTGAATATTGCCAGTATGCAAGTAGGTCGTAAAATCGTCCGTGGTGATGCGGTAATGGCTCTGAGCATAGATGACCCTTTACCAGAGGGCATTTTGAATGAGATTATTAAAGTCCCTGGTATTCGGGACGCATATACAGTAACACTATGAGTGCTGAGTGCTGAGTGCTGAGTGCTGAGTCAAGAAAAGTTAGGAGTGAATAGTTAAAAGTGAATAGTTAAGAGTGAATAGTTAAAAACTCCTAACTCCTAACTCCTAACTCCTAACTCCTAACTCCTAACTCCTAACTCCCTCAAACTCAGCACTCAGCACGGGCTAAACCTTAGCTATCCGCTAACAGCACTCAAAAATGGCAAATACCTGGTGGGAACTGAATATTTTATGTGAGCCAGACCTAGAAGAATCGATCTTTTGGCGACTGGAGGATTTTGGCTGTCGTGGTACTGCTAGCGAAAACAAAGGAAATTCATCTTTAGTAAGGGCTTACTTACCAACAATTCAAACACAGCTACTAGATTTGGCAGCGCTGTCGTTGTGGCTGCGTCAAGATGCCCTCTGTGTAGGAGTTTCATCTCCCTCCCTACAATGGCAATTGATTGATGAGGAAGATTGGGCGACTAGCTGGAAACAATATTGGCATCCGCAAGAAATAGGCGATCGCTTCCTAATTAACCCAGCTTGGCTACCATTACCAGAAACAACGGAACGGTTAGTGATTCGTCTCGATCCTGGTGTAGCATTTGGTACTGGCAATCATGCCACGACTCAGTTATGTTTGGAATCTTTGGAAATGCGGCTAAGTGGTGTTTCTCAGTCGTTTGTAGGTGATAGTGGTAAACATGAACATCTGGTAATTGCAGATATTGGCTGTGGTTCTGGTATCCTTTCCATTGGGGCGCTGCTACTGGGAGCCGAGAAAGTCTATGCAGTAGATACTGACCCTTTGGCGGTGCAATCAACTATCAGCAATGGTGCGCTGAACGACATTAGCCCAGAACGTTTACTACCTGCACTGGGAAGTGTAGACGTTTTGACAAAACTAGTTCAAAGCCCAGTGGATGGTATTGTCTGCAATATTTTGGCTCATGTAATTATTGAATTGATTCCAGAAATGAGTGCGATCGCTAAACCTGAAACTTGGGCAATCTTCAGTGGTATTTTATTGGAACAATCTAAAGCTGTTGCTGACGCTTTAGAACAAAATGGTTGGGTTGTCGCTACCTTGTGGAAACGCAAAGAATGGTGTTGCTTGAATGTACGGCGTTCTTAAATTATTGTACTTTTTAGAGCCTAAAACTTTCAAAGGTGCGATCGTCTGAATTAAAGTACTTATTCCTACATTTGTCCCTACGTAAATACCTTAGTAACTAGTTAGACAGCACATCGGTTTGGGAATACTGGAAATTAGGGTTTATCAAACTCGCCCTCAAAAAGCAAATTTCGGTTTTCATGCCATCTTCTATAATTAATAAAACCTACACACCTAATTCTAGGCATGAGACTGTGACCGAATCAGGAAGTTACAAAGATACTGTTAACCTACCCAAGACTAGCTTTGATATGCGGGCAAACGCCATCAAGCGTGAGCCAGAAATCCAGAAATTTTGGGAAGATAATAAAATCTACGATCGCCTCTTTGCAAATAACCCCGGCGAATTATTTATACTGCACGATGGGCCTCCCTACGCTAATGGCTCACTCCATATTGGTCATGCCTTAAATAAAATTCTCAAAGATATTATTAACCGCTACCAAATGTTACAAGGGCGTAAAGTTCGCTACGTCCCTGGCTGGGATTGTCACGGATTGCCGATTGAGTTAAAAGTTTTGCAGAACATGAAGTCAGCAGAACGGCAAAATTTAACGTCTTTACAACTGCGGCAGAAAGCGAAAGAATTTGGACTAGCTACGGTAAACGACCAACGCAATAATTTTAAACGCTACGGTGTTTGGGGTGATTGGGACAATCCTTATCTAACTCTGAAGCCGGAATATGAAGCGGCTCAAATTGGCGTGTTTGGTCAGATGTTCTTAAAAGGTTACATCTATCGCGGTTTAAAGCCGGTTCACTGGAGTCCCAGTTCTAAAACCGCTTTGGCTGAAGCTGAGTTGGAATATCCTGAAGGTCACGTTTCCCGCAGTATCTATGCAGCTTTTGCAATCACAAGTTTGGCGGAAGCTGTAAAACCACTGTTGGCGGAATATCTGTCAGATTTGGGTGTGGCTATCTGGACAACTACACCTTGGACAATTCCGGGAAATTTGGCGGTGGCGGTGAATGCAGATTTGAATTATGCAGTGGTGGAAGTTTCACCTTCAGAAGCAAAGGCGCAGAGTAATTTCAAATATCTCATCGTTGCTGCTGATTTAGTCGAACGTTTATCTTCAACCTTGGGACTTGAGTTAACTGTAAAAGCCACGTTCAAAGGGAATGATTTAGAACATACTACTTATCGTCATTCTCTATATGACCGTGAAAGTCCGATTGTTGTCGGCGGTGATTACATTACTACTGAATCGGGTACGGGGTTGGTACATACTGCCCCCGGTCATGGTCAAGAAGATTACATTGTCGGTCAACGCTACGGTTTGCCCATCCTTGCACCAGTGGATGACAATGGCAATTTTACCGAAGAAGCGGGACAATTTGCGGGGTTGAATGTGCTGGGTGATGGGAATCAAGCGGTAATTGATGCACTGGCTGCGGCTGGTTCTTTGTTGAAAGAAGAAGCATATCCGCACAAGTATCCTTATGATTGGCGGACGAAGAAGCCAACGATTTTCCGCGCCACTGAACAATGGTTTGCTTCGGTGGAAGGATTTAGAGAAGAAGCGTTAAAGGCGATCGCTACGGTAAAATGGATTCCAGCCCAAGGTGAAAATCGCATCACCCCAATGGTGGCGGAACGTTCCGATTGGTGTATCTCCCGTCAACGCGCTTGGGGTGTACCGATTCCCGTCTTCTACGATGAAGCCACGGGGGAAGCACTTCTCAATGAAGAAACTATCAACCACGTCCAAGGAATCATCGCTGAAAAAGGTTCCGATGCTTGGTGGGAATTATCAGTTGAAGAATTATTACCCGAATCTTATCGTCATAATGGCAAGTCTTACCGCAGAGGTACAGACACAATGGATGTATGGTTTGATTCTGGCTCATCTTGGGCGGCTGTTGTCCAACAACGTCCAGAGTTACGCTACCCTGCTGATATATATTTGGAAGGTTCTGACCAACATCGCGGTTGGTTCCAATCAAGTCTGCTCACAAGTGTAGCAGTAAATGACATTGCACCTTACAAAACTGTGCTAACTCACGGCTTCGCTTTGGACGAACAAGGGCGAAAGATGAGTAAGTCAGAAGGAAATGTGGTTGACCCCAATACAATCATTGAAGGCGGGAAAAATCAGAAAGTAGAACCGGCTTATGGTGCAGACGTATTGAGATTGTGGGTATCATCCGTTGATTACTCCGGCGATGTCCGCATTGGGAAAAACATCATCAAGCAAATGAATGATGTTAGAGGCAAAATTCGCAATACAGCGCGGTTTTTGTTGGGTAGCTTGGATGATTTTGACCCAGAAAAAAATACAGTTCCCTTCGAGGAATTGCCAGAACTTGACCGTTATATGCTGCACCGCATCACCGAAGTATTTGAGGAAGTAACCGAAGCTTTTGAGAGTTTCCAATTCTTCCGCTTCTTCCAAACAGTGCAGAATTTCTGCGTGGTGGATTTATCCAACTTTTATTTAGATGTGGCCAAAGATAGATTGTACATCAGTGCAAAAGATGCTTTTCGCCGTCGTAGTTGTCAAACGGTGTTGAAGATAGCTTTAGATAATTTAGCACGTGCGATCGCACCAGTATTATCCCACACCGCCGAAGATATTTGGCAATATCTCCCTTACAAAACGCCTTACAAATCGGTGTTTGAAGCCGGTTGGATACAGGTTGAGGAAAAATGGCGTAATCCAGATTTAGCGGAATTTTGGGAAACGCTGCGACAACTCCGTACCGATGTTAATAAGGTATTGGAACAAGCCAGGATAGAAAAACTCATTGGTTCTTCCCTGGAAGCGAAAGCTTTGATTCATATACCTCACAAAGAATTAGGTGATGCTATCAAAGCCTTTAACCCGGTTAAGGGTAACGGGATTGACGAACTGCGATATTTACTGCTGACATCCCAAGTGGAATTATTAGATTCTGCTGAAGGGTTGCAAGGATTAGAATATACAGCGCAGACGGAAGATTGGACAATTGCTGTAGTGAAAGCAGACGGGGAAAAATGCGATCGCTGTTGGAACTACTCTACTCATGTGGGAGAATCAGCAGAACATCCGCTAATTTGCGAACGGTGTGTTGCAGCCTTAGCAGGAAAGTTCTAAAAGTAAAAAAAATGTAGAGACAAGCACTGCTAAGTCTCTACAAGTTCTCCATAACGCATATTTAATTTCTGAAAGTTGTCTTGGTCTTTTTAACTTGATGAAGTCCGCATAAGCGGACTGTTTTTGGATAGCCGAGTCAGTTAGAGAAATTACGCAACTGTACAACGTTAAATATGCGATTAAATCAGGTGGCTGAAATTGATATTTTGCGTAGGACACATTATGCTTATTTCGTACAGTGCGTAAGCCCTAAGTATAATATAATTTTTTATAAAAGAATTGGGTACTATTACTGAATGTTTATCAGTATTATTACTGTAATATCTTCAATAATAGAGCCAAGCCAGTGCATTATTAAGAAATTCTAAAGGTATGGATTAATACGCATAATTTGGCTTAAAACATCAATTAACTCAATCAAAATTTAAGAGATACAAAGATATGTCAAATAAAGTTGCTAAGGAATTGGCAGATTTTTTGCTGCAAATTGAACAGCGATCGCAGTTTCATACAGGCTATCCATATAATTTAAGTTGTGATTATAGTGCGATCGCTAAATTTTTCAATCTTCTATTAAATAATGCTGGAGATCCATATATTGAACCAGATTTTGGTCTCCATTCTCGTAAATTTGAGCAAGAAGTATTATCTTTTTTTGCCCAACTCTATAAAATTCCAGAGAATGAGTTTTGGGGTTATGTGACTGCTGGCGGAACTGAAGGTAATTTATATGGGATATTCTTAGCAAGAGAAATCTACCCTAATGGCATTCTTTACTCATCAGAAGACTCTCATTACTCCATACCAAAAGCAGCAAAATTATTTCGCATCCAACACAATGTTGTTAACTCACAAAGTAATGGAGAGATGAATTATGAACATTTTGAAAAACTGATTAGCGAAAATCGTAATTATCCTGCGATCGTCAATTTAAATATTGGCACTACCGTCAAAGGCGCAATTGATAACTTAGACAAAGTTATCGAAATTTTAGAACGCAATCAAATTAAAGATTACTACATTCATTGTGACGCTGCACTTTCGGGATTAATCTTACCCTTTCTAGATGGCGCTCCCCAAGTTAACTTTCAAAAACCCATAGATAGTATAGCAATTTCTGCTAAATTCATTGGTTCTCCCTTGCCATGCGGTGTAGTTTTAACCAAGAAAAAATGGGTAGAAAAAGTTGAAACAGCAATTGAATATATTGGTTCATCAGATACAACAATTCTCGGTTCTAGAAACGGTCATACCCCTCTGATTCTCTGGTATGCAATGCAAACAAGAGGTTATGAGGGATTAGCGAAAGAAGCAAAAACCTGTATAGATAATGCTCAATATCTTTTCCAACAACTTAAAATCAGAGAATATCCATGTATGCTCAATAAATTTTCTAATACCGTAGTGTTTCAAAAACCTTCTCAAAGGTTAATTAAAAAGTGGCAGTTAGCGATTTATGAAAATTGGGTACATATCGTAGTCATGCAAAATATCGACCGGCACAAAATAGATACTTTTGTTAACGAACTTTTGTTAGAAGAAGGGTTACTTGATAACGTCGATAATTTCCAACTACAGTCAGCACTACACTAAAAATAGATTGTCAAGTGAAATTAATCGCCTAGTTTGAGAAGGTGTTTCTCAAAACAGAATTTGCTTCCAAGATTTTATCTTTTTAAAAAGTTTTTTCCGCACAAGTTAGCAGCAAGTAGTATTTCTACTTCGTCCCGTTCCATAGGTGGTAAGAAAAAATAGCCTTGCCCATAATCACATTCTAAAGTCTTCAATTGGGCTAATTGGTCTATAGTTTCTATACCTTCTGCTGTGACAGACATATTTAAATTATGGGCTAATGTCACAATCGCTCGAATAATTTCTAAATTTTCTCCTTGACTACCTATACTCGTGACAAAAGAGCGGTCAATCTTAATGGTTTTGATTGGTAGGCGATGCAAATAACTCAAAGATGAATAACCAGTCCCAAAATCATCCATGTGCATCTCGACATTCAGCGCTGTTAACTGAGAAAGTACAGTGGTAGCTAATTCAAAATTATCCATCAACAAGCTTTCAGTAATCTCCAATTTCAAACAGCATGGCTCCAATCCAGTTTGCTGCAAAATATGTTTAACCTGTTTAAACACATCAGGTTGCGTAATTTGTTTACCAGAAAAATTGACGCTAATTGTCAGAGGTAGTGAGGTAGGAAATTGTTTATGCCATTTGTGCATTTGGTGACAGGCTTCATAAAGCACCCATTGCCCGATACTAACAATCATTCCAGTTTCTTCAGCCAAAGGAATAAAATCTTGAGGAGAAATAAGTCCTCGTTCTGGATGATACCAACGTATCAGCGCCTCAAATCCAATAATTTTGCCAGTTGTCAGCGAAACAATTGGCTGGTAATTAAGGCGAAACTCTTCTTGTTTTAGCAGCGCATTTCGCAGCGCAGTTTCTAACTCTAAAAGCAAAGCTGCACCCTCGTGCATTTTTGGGTCAAAAACCTCATAACGTGCTTTACCAAGTGATTTAGCACAATACATTGCCACATCAGCATCACGTAGAATCTGCGCTGCTTGCTCATAATCTACTCTACTCAAAGCGATGCCAATACTAACATTAGTAAACACCCGATGCTCATTTAATTGAAATGGCAAAGCTAGCACCTTTTTAATTCGCTCGGCGACCTGTATTGCAGTGTTGATATCCTCGATTTCCTCAATTAAGATTGTGAACTCATCGCCGCCAAAACGGGCAACTATATCTCTGCCTCGCAGAACTGATTTTAGCCGATGAGAAATTGCAATCAAAAGTTGATTTCCTAGTAGATGTCCCAGGCTATCATTAACAACTTTAAAGCGGTCTAGGTCTAAAAAGAGTACGGCAAATAAATAATTATTTTGCTGTTTAGTCTGTTCTATTGCTTGCTGCACCCGCTCCATAAATAATCGTTGGTTAGGTAATCCCGTTAGCCCATCATGAAGACTATTGTGCAGTAATTGCTCTTGGGCTTCTTCACGTTTAATAATGTCTTGCTCAAGTTGTTTATTCACTCTAATAAGTTCAATAGTCCGTTCTAACACCAACTGCTCAAGCTGATAACGATACTGGACTAATTCTTCCTCGGCTAGCTTACGCTCAGTGATGTCACGAACAATAACAATGTACTCCTGTAGCTGGGAATTAAATGGTTGGGAAATAGTCGATTCAACGATTCTTAAACCTTGGTTAATTCTCAAGCTTTGCTCACTTCTAATAGACCATTCCTGTGGTTTGCCACGATAGCACATTAAAAGTTGATTCAAATTTTGCCCAAGCAACTGCTGAATACTTGTTTGAAATAATTCTTCAGCCGCAGCATTTGTCTGAGAAATTTTACCATCTTCATCTAATACTAAAACAGTATCTGGAACGGTATCGAGAGTAGTGATAAATAGGTTCCTTGCTTGTTTGCGTGCTTCATCAATAGCAATAATTTGTGGTAAGGTTGTCCAGCAAGCGATCGCAACTCCTGTAAAAGAAAGCGTCACTAATAAAATTGCTAGCAAAGAATTTTGAGGTTTATCAGAAAGTCTATCTAAAAAATCACGAATAACCCAACTGATTATGGCAGTAATACAAATTAATGATACTAAAACAACCACTTGTAGCACTACAAAGTCGGGATTGTTTCTACTAGGTTTAGTATCATAACGCTGTGTCCACCAATTTGGATGTAATGGCGCAAAGCTTAAGCGACGTAGCCCTATATCTCCGATTATCAGAATAATAGGTAATAGTAATCCCATTAAGAAATCTCTCCAATTCCAAGCTAAACCTCCCACTATTAGAACTACTGCTTCTACCAAGAAAAAACCAAGTGACCACCAAGGCCATAACACCTGCGGTTTGCCCCGACACAGCCATAATCCCAAATGTAGTCCCATAATGGACATGAGATAACAAGTACCTGCCACTGTGATAAGTTGAGATATATTTCCCAAATTGAGACAAAGCAAACTGAGTAGAAAGGTGACTAAAATAGCAGGACCAAGGACACCTTGACGAGAAACTAATCCAAATATCGGAGAAAGCTGTTTGTCTAAGGCAAGCTGGTACAATATCCGAGGAGAGTTAGAAACTGCTGTAGCAGAACTAAGAAGGCAAGAGATAGTAATCAGAAGTGTTACTAAAAAGGGGGCAGATTCACCCCAAAAAGGTTTAGAAGCCGCTACCAGATTTAAGAACGCATCGTTATTGAGTGTTGAACTTGGAGCAGAACACATTAATACCCAAGAACCACCTAGAAACACCGGAGGAATTAACCAAGCAGCTACAGTTAAAAACTTTAAAGTTTTATATGGGTGGCGACTATCAGCAACAAAAGAAGAAGTAGTTTCACAAGCATAAATTGAATAGCTAGCTAGAAAAAACCACTTTGCCCATTCTTGAAAGCTCAGGTTATGTGCGCTAGTTGGGAGAAAATTAAAATTAGCAGATGAGAAGGCTAACCATAATACTCCTTGAACACAAAACAATAACAGTAATAAAATCGCTGGGAATACAAAAAATAAATGCAGCAGCGCTAAAGCACGAGTGCCACTGAACGCTAAAATAAAAGGAATCGCTGTAAATAAGACTTTTAAGAAAGTTTCTGGACAAGAAATATGTAATGTTTCAAAATTGACTTTAATTAAATTGGTGAGAATAATCGCATACAGTGCTGGTGCTGCTGCCCAGCTAAAAAAGTATCCTAATGCTACGTAACGACCTAAGCCAGGAAAGTTTTTTAATAGCCTTGTGGTATAGTTTGGTGTTCCTCCGGCGACATCTGACCAATACCTACCTAGACTTTGTACCTGCAAGTTGAGCAAAAAGGAAATAATCGTGCCAAAAAACCACACTAAGATAGCTTTCGGCCCTAACGCTGCATGAATGATGGGCGCAGTACCAATCCATCCAACATGACCAGTTAATCCAAAGCCCCAGGTTTCGAGATAACTTAGAGTCCGTGGTAGGCGCATTAGCAAGTGCTGATTGTTGTCCGCCCGTGCAGAATCGTTACTAACCATTGTTTCTTAGTGAGATTTACTGACCTTTTCACTCAATAGCTAAATCTCACCGATTATAGCTTCCGTATAACTGCTGAACTTTAATAAAGGATAACTTATTTGTTACTGAATTGTGGATTTTAGATTTTAGATTAACCCCAGGCCTAATTTTCGTAAATACCTAGTGGTCTTTCAAGAAATAATTGACGAATAAATTTTCTGTAGAGACGGCGATTTATCACGTCTCTCCAACCGTCAAAATGGATTTGACAGACCACTAGTGGTCTGTGTCATTAATTTTGAGAGATAAGAGAACGAACCGCAAAGGACGCAAAGAGCGCAAAGGAACAAGAAAGAAGAGAAATTGAAGAATTTATCTACTCGTCAAAATTAATGACATGAACCACTAGTGTTCTGTGTCATTAATTTTGCAAGGTTTGTAGTGAGCGATTTATCGCTCAATTTTAAGCACTGAAGTGCTTACTACAAACTTTTATAACCCATCATATTTAATGACACAGACCACTACATATATTTCACAAATCAAATACTAGGGCTATAGCTTTTGCAACAACTCCTGAGTTAATTGAAAGAACGCTTTTGAACCTGCTGATTGGGGAGAAATTAAAACAGCTGGCATAAAACTATCAACAGCCTTAGCAACGTTGACATCAACTGGTATTTGTACCTTACAAATTTTTTCGACACCGAAATCTTCTACAACGCGGTGCATTACTTGTTTATAGTATCTGCCAGTGAGCAGGTTAGCGCTGGACATACTAAATACAATTCCCAACATTTTTATATCTATCTTGGTTTCATGTCCGTGACTATCTTTTAATTGGGCAATCCGTCTTTCTAGGAGTTGAATACCCACTACAGATAATGGTTCTGGTTTCGCAGGAAGTATGTAGAAATCGCTGGCGGCTAAAGCACTACGAGTCAATAGATTATAGCCAGGGGCGCAATCGAGCAAAATAAAATCATATTCTTGACGTACTGGTTTTAAGATGTTGTTAATCAAGACCCTTTCAAAGCGATTCCAAATAGTTTCAAAGTCCTGTTCGCCCAGAGCAGTTGCTTGTTTATGCAGCATTTCTGAAACCACAAATTCATCATATAAATCGATATCTCCCGGCAGTAAATCTAATCCGGGAAGATTACAAACCTGGGATTGAATGATATCCTGAATTGTGAGTTTTGCTTGAGGATCTGGATTGATAACTTCGTCTATCAGATACCTAAATGTTTTACTTTGTTTACGACGCTTGGCAAAATCTAAAGGCGACATCAAACTAAGCGTGGCGCTAATTTGGCTGTCTAAATCCAGGACAAGCACCCGCTTGCCATGATTTTTAGCTAAACAGGTAGCTAAGTTAACCGTGAGGGTGGTTTTACCAACGCCACCTTTCATATTGGCAGTAGCAATTACATATCCCATTGATTGAATCCTCTATTGACGCATTCCCATCTGCTGGTCTGTCAAATCCATTTTGACGGTTGGAGAGACGCGATAAATCGCCGTCTCTACAGAAAATTTATTCGTCAATTATTTCTTGACAGACTACTAGGTAGCGTACACCCCTGCTGATATCTTAAATCTTCCATTAAATTTAATATTTTCGTAAATTCAAAAGAACGATTTTAGCAATGTTTACTCGATTGAGGCAACAATATATAGTTGGATCTTTAACTGGAGTCAGTTTACCAGCCTCCTTACCCCATAATCCATAAAGTTTAGTTTAATGCCGTAACAGCGATCGCTCTCATCAAAGCAATTATAGAGGTATTGACAAATACAGTAGCCTTTAATCAATTGTGAGAAAATAATAGTGTTGTGAATATCACTAAGTATTGGGTGCAAAATGTGGATACATTTGCTAATTGAATTGAACGAAGCCGATCGATAATTTCGTGAAATCAAAGGCGCATTTACACACAAACTTATAAGGTAATTAAAATGACTTACGATTCAGAAGATGTCCAACAAATCCTGCAAAAAGCACTCACTCGTAAAGACAAAGGTGAATTTTCACGAGAACAGCTTTTAGAAATGGCATCTGAGTTAGGTATTTCTTCTAATATTTTGGAAACAACTGAACAAAAATGGTTGGCTCAACAAGAAGAGGAACGTTTACGACACACATTTAATACTTTCCGACGCAGAGCCTTTTGGACACATTTTGTTTCTTTTCTGGCGGTGAATTTATTCCTCATTCTTTTAAATTTAATCACTAGTCCTAGTTCTTTTTGGGCTATTTTTCCAGTATTAGGATGGGTATTAGGACTATTTTTTCATTGGTGGAGTGTTTATCAGACTAAATCAGAGGATTACGAGATCGCTTTTCAGAAATGGCGTACACAAATTTAACTTCCCCTTTCGCTATCTAGATAAAATCTTCCCATGAACTGCTCGCATTCACCGCAAAGGGTGAGTGTGAGCTTTGTAATTTAGGGGTAATTGCCTCTGACATCGCAAAAATAGGTAAATTTGGGCAACCTTAAACTTGAGGAGTTATATAAGCACATCCTTTAATCTTTGTGCTTGCCAATTTGCCAAAATAGAGCTGTAGGCTAGAATAACTACGCTTTAAGAAGCTTGATTGCCTACACTCAGGAGCAAGGGTCGGCTGGTTAATAAGTAAGAGGAAGGGAGCATGGACAACAACAACTGGTTGCAACAGCTAATGATGGTCGGTCTTGGTACAACGTCTATAGTCGCAGAAAAACTGCGGCAAGTCAGCGATGATTTAGTTAAAGATGGTAAGCTCAATCCTGAGCAAGCCAAGGCCGTAATAGATGATATTGCCCAGCAGTTAAAGTCGGAACAGGGAAACTTCGATGTGCAAATGCAACGGCAAATGCGAAATATGATGCAGGATTTGGGCGTGGCTCGTCAGTCAGAAGTGGACGAACTAAGGGGGAGAATTGACCGTTTAGAGCGTCAATTGCGCGATTTAGAAAATAAGCTTTGGCGTTAAAATGGCCTTTCTGATTTAAACTAAATGTGTCCTGTTGGTAATCTTTTTGCCAGGATACTTAAGTAAGGAGAACTGATTTTGAAACCAATTTTCCTCAGCGTGGCGTTCATGCTGGTGTGTGTCGTGCTTTTGATTGCGGGGCAAGTAAGCAGTAAACAAAATACTGCCATTGCTGCCGAATTAACCCAAAGGCCGCCAGCATCCACAGCTGTAACTGAAAACAATATCTTAATTGCGAGTAATACTATGTCTGATGCTAATGCTGTAACTACTCCCTCTGGGTTAAAGTATGTCGAGTTAAAAGAGGGGACTGGGGCGACTCCTAAACCTGGCCAAACGGTTGAAGTTCACTATGTCGGCACTCTAGAAGATGGTACTCAGTTTGATAGTTCACGCGATCGCGGTCAACCCTTCAGCTTTAAAATCGGTGCTGGACAGGTAATCAAAGGTTGGGATGAAGGACTTAGCACCATGAAAGTAGGCGGTCTGCGTAAGTTAATCATCCCATCTGAATTAGGCTATGGCGCTCGTGGTGCTGGTGGCGTGATTCCACCCAATGCAACTCTAATTTTTGAAGTGGAATTGTTGGGAGTTAAATAGGCAGTAGCGATTGGGGAACACGCACCGCTCTCCGGGAATTAAGGGTAATGCAGACTGGGGACTGGGGACCGAATTCTTCCCAATCCTTAGTCTCTACTCTTTAATGCCCTATGAAAGAAATCACCATTTAAATAATTTAATATCAAAAATAAGCAAACCTACAGTTATAAGGTGCTATTTAACCAATCAAACCGCTTTGTCAAATCACTCAGTTCCACCTTAAATTCAGTATGACTTTGTTTATTTTCCCTCGCCTGACCACCTGATGACTTGGTTGCCTTCATCTCGTAGTCTCGACCATACTCCCCCCAGGCGTTACGAAGCTTTATGTAACGTAGACTATTTATTGTTGTTGAGTCATATTCATAGCCCATTACTGTGTAGGTATGATTTCCTACTAGTCCCTTAGACATTGGCTCACCTGCACTGTGTCCGCTACCCGTCGAGCTACGTCCTACTTGCTCCTTGCTACTGATAGTTACAAAATGACCCTTCTTCAACTTATCCTCAATCTTGTCGTAAAAATCTAACTGCTTCTCTGTATACTTACCGGTTCCCCTCTTCCCTGGGAAATAATGTTTCAAATAATTGATGAGATTGGGAGTTAGCTGTTTAAGCTCTGGGTAGGATTTCGATTCATTCTTAAACATTAATTCTAAATCTTCTAGCCGAATTTCTTCTTGATAGCGTGCTGAAGATTTTTTGTTATCGTAAAGATCCAATATCGTTAGGAAGCCGTCGCTACACAACCATTTCATCCAATGATGTACTTTTTGTACATCGTTGAATATCTTGTAACTAACTAGCTGATCAAAATTTTCGGGTTGCCCTTTTAATTTAGAGGCATTGAGAGCAGTAAAGTACTCTTGCCATTCTTGCTTGCTCCACGGTAGTTCTCGGATAACAGACAGTCCGAGTTTCCCTGGTGCAGACTGCTGGAATTGTACCGAGTCCTGCGCTTCTCCACTGCTAAAATATTGATTCTCTGACTCAGTGGCTCTACCTAGCAGTACGCAAAGAGCATACGCACTATTGCCTCCCTCAATTTTATCATAAGAGGCAGGTATATTTTGATCGGCTGTTTTCGAGGCATTACCCCCAAAGCCAGCGGCAGCATAGGCTTTTTGCAGTATATGTACCCAAAGCGACCCTTTGTTGTAGAGTAACTCACCTGTACGGCTCTTGACAACTGATTTCTCTACTTTTATATATCTCGGTGTACTCGGTGTAAATGTGGTGGAGCTTGCGGTACTTGATGTATTTACATCATATAAACGCACCCTGACCGTATCGCCATAGTCATCAAACATTGAAATGATGTATTGAGGATTAGTTTTTGCTATGCTCGCAATAGCTGCTTCCAAATAACAATCGCCAATGCTGGCTTGTTTCACATCGTCCACCGATGGCAGTATTTGCTTTCCAGTGATATCGACGGGGAAAAGCGGCTCATTTGTTTTCTCAAATTCGGGTTCTTTTGCAACTGGTTCAGTATTCGTGTCTTCTACCCAGTAATCTTGGCTGATACCGCTAATGTCGTCGTTGAAAACATAACCTTTTTTATTAGTACTTGGATTTACGAGATCACGTTTTACGATAATTGGGTAGTCACAGTATATAGATACTTCCTTATTAATCGAATCACTAGGATCTAGTTCAAAAAAGATTTTAGCGAACGGAATTACTCTACTTTTCTCTTTGTCTATGTTCAAAATACTTGGATCGGCGATTGTTGGATCTTCAGTATCAGAAATATCCAAGTCATCCATACCAAAGAAAATAGGTTCATCTTCTGGTTCTTGATTCCTTCGCTGGATAACAGTTTCAGATGTTCTGTGCAATAGCGCTTCTAAATCTGGTGTCACCATTCTATTTTCACTAGAGCGAGGTTTCAACCTCGCTTTCATTTGCAGTTCTTCTGATAGCATCGTTTGACGCTGAATACCTACTGCTGGCCGTTTGAGCAAATTCATTTTCTGGGTTTGTATTTCTGGTTGTTGATGTCTCCGGTGTTGCTGCAATAGCTTGCCTTTCGTAAGTTCGACAAACTCACTCGGAGGCTGGCTGATGCCCAGCGTCTGCCTTTGCATGAGTGCGTGAGGACGTTGCACTACTTGACGCGCTACGGTGTTATCCCCTAGTTCCGCAATTGTCAGCTTTGCCTGGATCAGTTTTGGTAGTTTTGTTTTTTTTGGCATTGCCATTAAACTAGGAATTTCTAACAAGTTAGTCTTTCTTTGAAGTTTCTGGGGCTGATGGGGAGTTGATGCAGCTATTTCCGTCTGCACGGTTGGTATTGATGTCGTCTGTTTAGTAATCAGTGCAAAGGGTCTTGATGCTAACTGGGATTTTATCTGTGGTATTTGGGCATTTGTGATCTGCGATTTTTGAATTTTTTGGAATGTCATATTGATTATTCTTCGTTTTCCTAAACTTCATTCTTATTTAGCCATTTGCATTACCATCAAAGCGGAATTAGGGGATGTCAATCAACTGCCAAATTGCCTGATGCAAGGTCAATATCAAGTTCTATTCATAGCCGAAAGCGAAAAACAGTTACTTGCACATATTCAGCAAGCACCTGTAGCAGAATACAACCTTTAAGTTCGTAGATTAGCTGTCTGTGAAGCCCTTCGTCAACAGAAGCGTTGTCTTCATCATGATCCAAATTAGTACAATATAAGCTGGCTCTTGATTAAATATTGTAGCGGTGTGCAGTTCAGTTAGATACAAAAACTTTGCTGAAATGATTTGGCAGCAAGGACTTTGGTGTTCTCATACAATCGATAACCGCTATATAGTAAGTTTACTTGATAAAAGCCATGAAACCCTTACTATGCAATACAAATAAATATTAATTATTTACTAATATTTTACTGCTTTGGCAGTGATTTGGGTTTTTGATTTTTATTTTTAAGCTTAGTTTTGATGTTTAACTAATAATTCGGTACAACAAATACTGAATAACTTAAATTTTTAAGTTTTGAAATTTTGTAAATTGTGGATTGAACAAAAGTTTTGCAGTACCTGTAGGCCCGTTGCGATGTTTAGCTATAATTACTTCTGCTATGCCGCGATCGGGAGTATCGGGAGAGTAATATTCATCGCGGTACAACATGATTACTAAATCCGCATCTTGTTCGATCGAACCGGATTCTCTCAAATCAGATAACATCGGACGTTTGTTAGTACGCGCTTCCACTCCTCGACTTAACTGAGATAACGCAATAACTGGTACAGATAATTCCCGCGCTAAACCTTTAAGTTGTCGCGTAATTTTTGATAATTCTTGTACGCGATTATCACCTGCTCCTTCCATCAATTGCAAGTAATCTATTACAATTAATCCTAATTCTGTTCCTATTTCGGCTTGCAGTCTTCTTGACTGACTACGCATTTGTGTAACTGTAATATTGGGCGTATCGTCAATATAAATTGGCATTTCAGAGAGAACACCAATAGCACGGCTTAAAGGTTCCCACTGAGTTTGACTGAGGCGACCAGTTCGCAAATAACTACTTTCAATTTGGGCTTCGCTAGCTAATAGACGTTGCGTCAATTGCTCCTTGGACATTTCCAAGCTGAAAAAAGCAACTGGTAATTTATAAGAAGCGGCAATATTGTGAGCAAGGTTTAAGCAAAATGCTGTATTGTGAACACAAATATCATTGGCAACAAAATTGTGTGTTCCTGGAATTGTTAAGTCATAAACTTGCTTGTTACCCATCGGCTCAATCGCAACTATTTCATCCCAATAAACATCACTGGTTGCTAACTGTTGAAGTGGTAAATTATCTAAAGCTGTGGCTAGTATCCAAAGTCTTTCCCGCTTTAAGACACGTTTACCAACGTGCATATTTGTATAACCTTGAATCCCTGCACGTCTAGCTAAACTACTCCAAGTTTCATTACCTTTAGCTGCTGCTATTTGTTCCCAAATCTCTACAGGTATCAAGTCTCGATTAGTTTGATATCTCTTTTGAGATATTGCTGCTGCAACTTTTGCTATTGCTTCTTCTTTACTAAAGATACCTATTTCTGCAATAAAAGTTTTGATAGATAAGGCATCAGTAATATCTAATTGCCACGCTGGCCTGCGGGTGTTGTTATACTTGACAGACCGTTTTTTGAGTGATGCAATAATGCCAAATCTTAGTAAAAGATGTTGAATTTGTCTTGCTAGTTTTTCGCTGACTGTTGCATAGCCTAACTGTGATTGACCGCTAGTAAGTAGTGTAGCCCATCCATCAGTAGCAAAGAGACGGTTAAGGAATAACGCTATTTGCGATCGCTCTAATTGAAAAACAATTGCTGGGATAGTCTTACCATGAGCATTTTTGCCCAACAAACCTAATTCTTCTAACCAAATTGATGGTGTGCGTTTTCCATTATAAGTTTCCCAACGCCCTATTAAACCACCAAAATCCGCAACTGCTTGCGAAAAGTCGGCTTGCAGTAATGGATTACCATTTGTAAATCGGGGATTGCAGTTAGTTAATCCGCCATCACCAATTAAATAAGCTAATAACTTAACTTCGCACTCACGGATAGTTTTTGTACCAAATACATCTATTTTTCGTGGGACAGCAATTTTATCACCCACTTTCAAATGTTCTAATCTTTGCCAGCCTCTAATAGTTAAATAGGGATGAGTAATTGTGGTTTCAATCGAACGACCCAAGCGAGTAGTGACACGAAAAACTGGTTTGATACCATCATCTACAAATGCAGATGGTTGGGTAAGAATAAATTTCCAGTCGTTATTTAACGTCAATAATGAGCCATGACGTTGGTTATACAATTCTTCAATTGTGGCAATCTGTCCATCTCCAAGGACAATTTCTGAATCAAAGCTTAGGCATTTCCCCATTGATGGGCGGCCCGCGACAATAATCAAATCAGAACGTTGAAAGCCGCTAGTCATGGCATCTAAATCGTAAAATCCGCAGGGAATCCCAGGTAAGGCAATCCCTTGATTTCTATCTTCAATATCCTGGAAATTATTAATTAGAGTGTCACTTATGTGAACTAAACCCGATTGGGGACGCTCTTGAGTAACAGCAAATACTTTCTGTTCTGCTTGATCTAAAACTTGTGGTAATTCGGTTTCTGTCTCGTAACCAAGATGTACAATTTCATTGCCAGCTTTGATTAACTGTCGCCGCAGGTATTTGTCCATAACTAACCCTGCTAAACCGTCGATGTTAACGGCTGAAACTGTGCGGTCTACCAGAGTTGCTAATTTATTTCTACCACCTATACGGGCAAGCAAATCATTGTCAGTCAGCCAACTTGTGACTGAGAGTAAGTCTGTGGGTTTACCTTGGGTGTGGAGCCTGACAGCTGCTTGATAAATATCTTTGTGAGCGCTAATATAAAAAGCTTCGGGAAGGAGGCGATCGCTAACTCGACTAATCGCTTCTGGATCTAGCAAAATACCCCCCAAAATCGCTTCTTCCGCCTCAATATTTTGGGGTGGGAGGCGATTGCTGCCATCGCCTTGAAAACTTAGTTCTTCAGCCATAAACGATTTTATATTTGCGATAACGTAGCGTTAGTGAGTCTACGAGCGTCACGAGCGTCTTTTGGATTGGCGATCGGGGCTTCACTTATTGCTTATATTTTTATCGAGCTGGTTTGTTACACCTTAGCAGTCTGCTTTTGAGACTCTAGCCATTGCTCGTAGGCTTGTTGATCTCCACCAAATGAATCGACAGAGACTTGACGTTCTGGCATTGGCTTAAGGGGTGCGTTGATTGGGTTGTACTTGCAGTAGCAAATTACAATCATATCGAAGCCCATACCAATAGGAACTTCAGGCGTATAGGCTTCAACTCTCACCACTTCCCAATCGCTCTGACGATAATGAGTTTTTGACTCTGGATAGTTGGGATCGGCAAACTGATCGACTCGAATAAATTCAGGTGGACGATAACCAGGTTCAGGTAGTGCTTTATCTGAGCAATCGTAGTGTTCAAACAGGGTTTTTGTGAGAGAACCGGTGTGAGCATACTTCCGATCTTCCCAACCTGGTTGACGCTTTTCAGCACGAAAGACGATCCATTTACGCATTAGTCTTGCTCCTTTTGAGTGTCGTAATAGGATTTTGGAAACTCGGTTTTGCCTTCAAATACACAATCGACCTCAAGAATGGGGTCTCCCGTCTTTTCGACATCAACCAATTGCCAGCTATATTTTTCAGCCATTTCTTCACAGCAATCTTCGTCGGCTGCTGCATGACGTGACTTGTTTTCGTCTTCGTCGTACCTGGGTTTTGGCATACTGATAATTGCTAGTTGGGAGTTAGGAGTGTTGAGCGGAGCCGAAGACGCTCCGCCTCCGGTGAGGAGTTAGGAGTAATTCTCCCCATCCCCTCATCTCCTCCCGCATAACTTAACTAGCGACTACTTGAATATCAACTTGCGCCGCTACTTCCGAATGCAGCTTGATTTCAGCTTGATAAGTACCAAGGTGGTTAATATCGGGGATGGTAATGCCACGCCGATCGATTTCTTGACCGGTGGCTGCTTTAATTGCATCTACAACATCTTGGGTGGTGATAGTACCGAAAATTGCTTCGTTTTCACCAACTGGCTTGGCAATCGTCAAGCTGCCAATTTTTTCTAAAGATTCTTTTTGCTCAAGAGCTTGTTGTCTGAGTTCTAATTGCCGTTGACGCTCTTGCTCACGACGGCGTTCTACTTGCTTGAGAATACCAGGAGTAGCATTGGTTGCCAATTTCTGGGGAATCAGATAATTACGAGCGTAGCCAGGAGCTACTTCCACTAAGTCGCCAGATTTTCCCAGCTTGCTGATATCCTGATTTAAAACTAACTGCACACGTTTCGCCATCGTTTTTCGTTTTTCCGGTAAAATATGATTAATTTGGGTTTGGGTAGCTCACAATGTCATTGCTGTATTCCAAGCTTTTTGGCCTCATACCCTAAAGCTTACAGATCCTAGCGAAAGGAAGGGTGCGATCGCAACTATTAGCGCTAGAAAGTTGAGGAATGGGGATTGGGGAGCAGGGGAGCAGGGGTAGGGTGTTGACTCTGTACCCTTTAGCCCATAAGACTTCATGCAAAAAATGTGTTGCCTGTTTTTGACCTAAAGTGCCTGAAGCAGGCACTTTAGGTCAAACAAAAATAACACGAATAATTTTCCCAAAAATTCCCGAAAAATGCACAAAGTCAACAGCCTAGAGCAGGGGAGAATAATCAATGCCCCATGCCTCATGCTCCATGCCCAATGACTAATGACTAATGACTAATGACTAATGACTAAAAATTATTTTTCATTTCCCGTATCCGTGCAAAAGTTTGCACTCCATCGCTACCCTTAACGGTTGATTGTAATGATGGCTGATCCCAACGTAAAAAGGGATTGGTTCGCTTCTCCATTCCCAGCAGCGATGGTATAGTAGCTTCTCCTCGACTACGGTAAGTTTTCACTTCATTGAAGCGTTTTTGTAAGTCGGCATTGTCGCCATCTACAGTTAGGGCAAATTGCAGATTTCCTAAAGTGTATTCGTGGGCACACCAGATACGTGTATCATCTGGTAAAGAGCGCAGTTTGGTTAAAGAATCCACCATTTGAGTTGGTGTTCCTTCAAACAAACGACCGCAACCGCCAGAAAATAAGGTATCGCCACAGAATAAATCGCCTGTCTCACCAGCTTTTTCAGGGGGAAAATAGTAAGCGATGTGAGCGCGGGTATGTCCGGGAACAAAAATAACTTCAGCGATGCGATCTGCAAACTGGACGCGATCGCCTTGTTGCAAAAATACTTGCTGTCCGGGAATTCGCCCGCGATCTTCTACGCCACCGTAGACTGTTAGTTGCGGGAAGTGTTCGATTAATTGCTGATTACCACCTACATGGTCGTTGTGGTGGTGTGTGTTGAAAATCGCTACCAACTCAGCTTTTAACTGTGCAAGTTGCTTTAGTACTGGTTCAGCCTCTGCTGGATCGACAACGGCAGCAATTTGTTTTTGGCGATCCACCAACAAAAATATGTAGTTATCCGAGAGTGCCTCAAGCCTGATTACTTGCATTACTTAATAGCTCCGTTTCAAGTAAATACTTTGGAATATATCAGCAATCTTAAATATCTCAATGAGAAAAAGTTGAGAAAGCCCATGAATACTATGATAGTATACAACCGTAATAATACTTAAAAATATACTAAGTAACTATAAATTATATCTGGTCATATCAGTAAAATTTCTCTGGGAAGAAGTGTAAAAGCTAAGTTAGATTTATTCTGTTCTTTTTGTCCTAAATTGTCTTCTTTACTCAAAAACCCAAAATCAGTAATCGAAAAATTTTTATTTGTAAATACTAACTCTTAATACGGAATCTTATAGATTCACTTTGGGTCATTTATAAATGATAGATGTTAATCACGATAAATAGAGCAATCATGGTAAAAAAAGATGAGCTTTCCCATTTTTTATTTGCAGGTTCATAAATGAAGCTAATCCATACAACTAGTTGGTATTTTCCAGATACATCAGCCGGTGCTGAAGTATACTTAGATTCACTACTGCATGGCTTACAAGTTCATGGACTTGAAGGTATTGTTGCTGCTCCTAAACAAGGTACAGAAGAAGATACCTACGAATACAATGGCATCTCAGTTTATCGTTATCCTGTTTTTCCTAACCCCAGTAAGATAGAGGTACACAAACAGTTACCCCACGGCGGCTTTAAAACTTTTGCTAATTGGCTAGAAAACAATCGAGCCGATGTATACCATCAACATTCATGGCGATTTGACTGCGGTTTACATCATCTTGCTCTTGCCCGCCAATTAGGGATGGCTACTGTAGTCACCGTCCACATACCTGAGCCTATATGTCTGCGTGGTACGATGATGCGCTGGGGTGAAGAACCTTGCAATGGGCTGATTGACTCTGTTAATTGTAGTCAATGTTTGGGAGTAGCAAAACAAGTATCACCTTGGATACTCAAGGCTTTAGGTAAAGTTCCTTTGGATGTTGGCATAGCAGCAGAAACAAAATTACTTACCTCTAAAAGTTTCAAGCTGCGTCTACTTGGTAAAACTCTTGGTATTCCTACCTTAGTGTCTCAACATCGACGCAATTTGATGCAACTAGCAAAACTAGCCGATCGCATTGTTGTAACGAGTAATTGGCAATACAATGCTTTTGTTGCAAACAACGTTCCTCCCGAAAAACTTACTGTCTCTCGGCAAGGTGTTGCTAACACTTTCAAACGTGAAATAACACCAAACAAATTACAAAACTCTACATTAAAAATCGGCTTTTTAGGTCGCTGGCAAGAAACTAAAGGGGTACAAGTTTTAGTAGAAGCCGTACATAGTCTCCCGAATGATGTAGCTGTGGAGTTAATTCTTCACGCTACTCATCCGGGAAAATACGGTGCTGCCAATCGTGAAAAAGTCATGGCGATCGCTGCTTGCGATAGTCGGATTCGGATTGCTGAACCACTTTCACGCGAAGCAGTACCAGAGGCATTAGCCGGTTTCGATATCCTAGCAATACCATCGCAGTGGTTAGAAACTGGGCCGATAGTTGCCTTAGAAGCGCAAGCTATGGGCATTCCCGTACTAGGTTCAAATTTAGGAGGAATTGCTGAGTTAGTCCGTCACGGCATCGATGGTTGGTTAGTTCCAGCCAAAGATGTCCAAGCATGGGCTGATGCGATCGCAACTTTAGCCAAAGACCCCGATTTACTCGCTAAATTACGTCAAGGTATCCAGCCAGTACGTACAATGGATACTGTTGCCTCAGAGATGGTGACACTTTACCATGAAATACTAAAAATTCCTCAGAAAAATTTTGTTTCTTGATGGATTAACACCTAATTTCTTTAGTTGCTCCAACTCAGACAAAACAAATTAAATTAATATTTTCAGATTTAGCAATATCTGACAAATCTTGGGAATCAGTATAAAATGAAAAAATTTTCTAAAGTATCCTTGTTGGTTTCAGATTTATCAAGTGCAGCAATTCTGCGTGCATACTTGATAGCAAAAGCTCTCAATCAGTTAGGGTATGAAGTTGAAATTATGGGTTTTTTATTTGGAAATAACTTCTATTTAAATTTACCATCCGAATTCAACGTTTATAACTTACCAGGCAAAGACTTTCCAGAGTTTTTTGGAGAAATCCAAAAATTTTTACCAAAAATAAGTGGCGATATAATTTATGCTATAAAACCACAAATAGCAAGTTTTGGAGTTGGACTATTAAAGAAAATATTCACTAGAAAGCCATTAATTTTAGACATAGATGATTGGGAACTCAGCTGGCATGGCGGTGATAACTGGCATTATCATCCTACACCCAAAGAATTAGTTAGGGACTTGTTGAAACCACAGGGCGCACTCAAAAATCCTCATCATACTTTATATGTGAAATGGATGGAAGGTTTGGTAAGTCACGCTGATGCTGTGACAGTGCATACTAAATTTTTACAGCAGCGTTTTGGTGGTACATTTGTTCCGAATGGTAAAGATATTTCCTTATTCGATCCCACTCAATACGATCCTGAGTCCAGTAGAGATCGTTATGGTTTATCTGAATATCGAATTTTAATGTTTCCCGGTGCGCCAAGACCTTATAAAGGTTTAGAAGATGTTCTCATCGCGCTCGATAAACTCGATCAACCAGACTTGAGACTAGTAATTGTCGGTGGTAGTCCTTATGATGATTATGATAAACAACTTCAACAAAAATGGGGGCGTTGGATTATCAAATTACCCAAGTATCCAGCCGACATTATGCCTGATTTGGTTGCAGCTGCTCACATTGTAGTTGTTCCCCAACGAGATACTCCAGAAACTCGCGCTCAATTTCCCTTGAAGTTGACAGATGGGATGGCAATGGCTAAACCTGTATTATCAACGCGCGTTGGAGATATTCCCCAAATTTTAGGTGATACTGGTTATTTAGTCGAGCCTGGTTGTCCTGAACAAATTGCTGAACAAATTCAAGTGATTTTTCAGAATTTAGATTCAGCAAATCAGAAAGCTATCAAGGCAAGAGAAAGATGTGTGGAACACTATAGTATAGAGGCTATGGCTTCTACGCTCAAGTCAGTAATTGCTCAGTTGTGAATAATATTAATAATTAAATTAAATTGGCATAGAATACCCAATGTCTACCAGAAAACTAATACTAAGATTCGCCAAACCCTATCCAGGTTTAATTTTCCTAACGATGCTGTTGGGATTTTCTGGTGCTTTATTTAATGGTGTCGGTGTGACTTTGATTGTGCCAGTAATTTTGAGAATTGTCGGACAACCAGTAGATTTAACTGGTTTTCCTCCGATTCTCAAAGCTGTAATGTTTCCATTTGATAATCTTCCCGAAAATTATCGAAATCTGGGAATGGCTGGAACAATTATATTTATAATTTTCTTAAAAAACTTATCTAGTTATTGTAGTATTTTGGCATCGAGTATTTTTACTCGGAGATTAAACGCGGATATTCGAGAAGCTAGTTTACAGTTATTACTAGATATTGATATAGATTATTATTCCAAAATGAAAGTAGGCGATATTATTAATCGCCTTGGTTCGGAAACTGCCCGTACTTCTAGCGCTATCGGGACTATCATCAATTTAATTATTTTAATAATTACAATTTTAGTTTTCGTTGGCTTATTATTAGCAATTTCTTGGCAGCTAACGATCGCAGCAACAATTTTGTTGGGTTTTATCACATTAATCAATCAATACACAATTAGTAGAGCGAAAAAATTTGGTCAACAACTCTCAGAAATGTCTACATCTTATTCCATCAGTGTTTTAGAAACATTGAACGGAATTCGTTTGGTAAAGTCAACTGCCAATGAAGACACAGAATATCAAAAGATTACCAAATTAATCCGCGATCGCGAGAAAGCAGATTTTGAATCTCAGGTAAACTCGCAAGCGATCGGGCCGATAAGTGAGGTGATGGGAGTTATTGCCTTACTGATGATTGTATTCTTAAGTAAAACTTTCTTTGCCAACCAGGTTTCTTTCATTTCTACAGTACTACTGACATATTTATTAGTTTTACTGCGACTGTTGCCTTTAGTCTCTCAGTTAAATAGTCTTCGTAGTAGCTTTGCCAATAGTGCTACTAGCGTAGAAATAGTGACTGAGTTTTTAAGTCGCGATCGCAAGCCGTTCATGAAAAACGGTAATATTATCTACACACAATTAAAAGAAGGAATACGTTTTAATTCACTTTCCTTTGCCTACCCCAGTCATGAAAAGTTAGTCCTAAAAGATGTAAGTTTATTTTTACCCCGGGCTACAACTCTTGCCTTGGTAGGCGGTTCTGGTGCTGGTAAGTCCACCTTAGCTGACCTCTTACCCAGATTTTACGATCCGACATCTGGAACTATCTCCATCGATGGCACAGACCTGCGTGATTTTGATATCAAATCTCTCAGAACACACATGGGAATTGTCAGTCAAGATACATTTCTCTTTAATGACTCGGTGCGAAATAACATTGCTTATGGAAGGCCGGAAGCTACAGAAGATGAAATTATCTCAGCAGCCAAACGAGCCAATGCTTATGAATTTATTGATAAATTACCTCAAGGATTCGACAGTCAAATTGGCGATCGCGGCGTTATGTTATCTGGTGGACAAAGGCAAAGATTAGCGATCGCTCGCGCCCTGCTGCAAAATCCTGAAATTTTGATTTTAGATGAAGCCACCAGCGCTTTAGATACCGTTTCCGAGCGTTTAGTACAAGCTGCACTCGACGATCTGAGCCGCGATCGCACCACCCTGGTAATTGCTCACCGCCTTTCCACAGTCCAAAAAGCCGATCAAATTGCCGTATTAGATCAAGGACAGGTGGTGGAAGTGGGAACCCATGAAACACTTTTAAAAAAAGGTGGTTACTACTCACGCCTCTACTCAATGCAATTTGCCGCTCAGACTGAAACTTCTACCAAAACTAATCCTAGCTTTAACCGCATTTCTCACGAACTGCGTACAAGGCTTAACTCAATGATTGGTTTCCTCGGACTATTAGTTGACGATTTAGTAGACAATTCCCAAGAGCGCCAGGAATTAATTGACCAATCATACAACTCAGCCTTAAGAGTTCTCAACGCCATCGATCTATTCAGCGATGTAGTTAACCTGAAAATTAACTGGCAATCATCGTCAGATATAGACCAAAATCAAAATGAAAATAACCAGTATCAAAACTATAGTCATATCTCAGATGAGTTTCGCACACGTCTCTATCCTCTAATTAGCTCTCTGCGCTTGCTAGCCGATAAATTAGAATCGGAACCCCAAAAACAAAATCTATTAATTGCAGAATCTTATGAATCTGCTATTTACCTATTAGATGTATTAAAACTTTTTGAAAATAAAGTTTAATTTTAGTTAATGTTAGGAACAAAAATACTTATACCACAATCTTGAAAAACCTATCATCCCCAAAAAAATGGTAAATTCTTCAAAGAAAAATCAATATATTTTTTACACCGGAGAGCTATCATTAAAGCCGGACACAGCACATGAAATTCATGATGTTCTTTGTGCCAATGCAGCAGCTAACTTAGGCTACTCCTCAGTTTTAATTTATCAAGATAAAAAAAATTATTCTACTAATCTACTATCGTTAATTTATCCTTATCAACCCAAAAGACCCGACAGAGAATTTATCGAATTTTACGATGTGCAAGAAAAGCTTAAAATTGCGGCATTGCCAATGCCTTGGCCTATCGATCGAATCGGTGGTAAATTTACTAACTCTAGTACAGTCGTAACCAAATATTATTTACCAGTTCATATCCTACCTCATACTAAAGTTGTCCATACGCGAGATTGGAACTTTGTGAAAGCCGCAGTCAAAAATAAAGTTCCTACAATTTATGAACGTCACTACTTTCAAGACCGAAAATTTGAGCCGGAGATCATTCACAGTCCCTATTTTAAAATAGCCATAACTCAATCAGAACCCATCCGGCAAAGCCTAATAGAAAATGGAATGCCACCGGAAAAAGTAGTTTGGCTACATAACGGATTCAATCAATCATTTTCAATCAGACAGCCCGAATCAGCCGAAAGGTGGCGGCAAGAATTGCTGATAAATGGACGTAAGCATTTAGTTGTCTATTCAGGTGCTTTGTATCCTTTTAAAGGAGTCGATCTTTTAATTGATTCTGCTAAAGAATTAACAGAAATTCAGTTTATCATCACAGGAGGAACAGAAGCACAAGTACAAGCATATCAACAAATAGCCAGAGATAAAAATGTCGAAAACGTTAAATTCTTAGGCTGGATACTTCCACGAGAACGATTAGTCAGCTTGTTTCAAGCAGCTGATATTTTGGTTCATCCTCACTGCGCTGGAAAATCAGCAGATTTCACGAATCCAGTTAAGTTTTTTCAGTATATGGCTGCTGGTACTCCTATCGTTGCAACTGAGATTCCACCTTTAATGGAATTCAAAACATCACCTTTAATTGCCAATTGGTGTATACCAGATAACCCACATAAACTTGCCCAATCTATTCAACATACTTTAGAAACTTATCCCAGAAAAATAGAGGGTTATGCAGCTAGTATAGATTTTGCCCAGCAGTTTTCTTGGGAGCATAGAATTACCAAAATATTAAGCTACGTCGAAGAAGAACAACGTCCACCAATTTTAGGGTAACGGTAGACAAATTAACTGACAACTAACCGAATAAATACGATTTATGACTCTTAAAACTGTTGGCATGATTAGCAGCTATTCAGGGCTTGCTAAAAACAAAGATTGGTTATGGCAACAAACTCCACACTACTTTGGTGTTTGGAAGAATATGCAAATGTTGAAAATGGCACAAAAGCCAGATTTTATGTTGCTATATCAATTTGATTTTCCTCAACCTCCGCCGCAAAAATCTTGGTTAGATAGTTTTCGCAAACAGCAGCAAACACCAGTAGTAAATTTTGAATCTCTACTGCGTGGTGTGAATAAAGAGCGGATTATTTATTTACTCAGAGAACCGCCTTTAGATGAGGTTGTAAAAATAACTAATCATAATTATCAAGAAGCCCAGAAGTATTGCGGTTATGTTTCTGGCCCCGATGATTTTGCTCCCATTCCTGACTATATGCCCGCTATTTGGTATCACTCAAATTCATTTCAAGATTTAAATGAAATGCCACCGCCTGAAAAGGTTGCCCCATGTAGTTGGATTACTTCGGGAATTAGCCGCACAGCCAATCATCGCCAACGTTTAGATTTTTTACAATCTTTACAATCTAGTGGGATGAAATTTGATTTGTATGGGCGTAACTTACCAGAATGGGCGAACAGTTCGGGAGAACTAGGTAACAAATGGTATGGCATGGCACCATACTATTACAATTTGGCAATTGAAAACTACGCTGATAATAATTGGTATGTGAGTGAGAAACTTTGGGATAGTTTACTTGCTTGGTGTTTACCAATTTATTATGGTGGCCCGGCTGCTGATAAATTATTGCCACCGGGTAGTTTTTTACGGTTGCCCAGTTTAGATGAAAAAGGCATTGCCTACATCCAAGAAGTGACAGCTACACCTGATGCTTGGTATGCTGCCAAAGATGCGATCGCAGAAGCTCGTCAAATCATTTTACACAAATTAAACTTGCTTAACTGGTTATCAAACTTTGTCGATCAACACTCATAAATTATGAATGGTATTTGTACCCTTGGCAATGATTATGTTTTCGATCAACTGGTGGCTTTGCTCAACAGTATTGATGTTATCTTAGGCCCAGAAACTCCTGTTTGTATCTATCCTTTCGACGATCGCACCCAACGAATTGCTGACGAAATAGCTAAACGCCCGAATGTATTTCTTTACGAAGATCGAGAATCAATCGACACCTGGGATCAATTTATGCTGGCAGCAGCCCCAGAACGATTGAATCGAAGTAAATCCCGTCTTTATGGCGCTCACCGTCGTTTTTGCGCTTTTGATGGGCCATTTGAGAAGTTTATCTATTTAGATGCAGACACCTTGGTGATGAACTCACTAGCAGCAGTGTTTGAAAAGCTAGATAGTTATGATTTTGTTGTCTACGATTTCCAATTTACAGACGTTAGTAAAATATATAATGTTAATTCTCCCAAATTACTAAAAGTTTTTGAGCAAAAACGCATTGATTCGGAAATATTTTGCTCGGGCTTTTATGGCGCAAAAGCGGGAATATTTAACTCAGAAAAAAGAGATTTGCTCAGATCATATTTACAAAATGGTGAATCAGAAATTTTGTATGATGGTGCTGGCGAACAACCATTAATTAACTATATGGTAATGAGGTCTAATCTTCCTATTTATAACTTTGCTCGCCAACTGCCAGATAATGAAAAAACTGGATGTTCTGCTAGCTCAAAACACTTCGAGGAACGAGAACATATTCTTTACGATCGCGGTAATCGACTAACTTATCTCCATTACATTGGGATTCCTCCTAATGTTAATCAAGCTGTCTGTGCGGGAGAAAATATTGAGTTTCCTTATCGAGAGTTATTTCTCTATTATCGTTACTTACACGAACCAGAAAAGCGTCCAGTTTTTAATACTCCTCCGAGAAATTATCATGACGCTCCAGCACCAAATTTACTTACCAGAGCTTTGCAAAAACTTAAGTTAATTAAACAAGGATAATTTATGACTAGGGGCATTTATATAGTTGCCAATGACCGCGTTATCGATAATGCTATTGCTCTCCTCAATAGCATTCGTTACTATGACCAAGAAGTTAGCATTTATCTCATACCTTTTAATGAGAATTACCACAAGGTAGCAGAACAGCTTGCTACTTTACACAATGTCCAAATTTTCCCAGATTTAGAACTTATTGATACCTTTACCAAACGCATCGGAGAAATTTTTGACCGAGATTTTCTCGCCTTACCTAATAAAATGCGTAAACTGGTGGCGTGGTTTGGGCCTTTAGATGAATTTATTTATATTGATACGGATATTGTCGTTTTTGAAAAAATTGCCGACAATTTAGACAAACTTTCAGAAGTCGATTTCTTCTGTTGTGATTACCATCATGCTAATGAAAAACTGCGAAATATTTTTTCTCCATTTGTGAAAGAACAGCAAATTTTTTCCGATGCCCAACTTCAAGATGTTTTCAACAGTGGTTTTTGGGCTTCGAGAAAAGGAATTATTACCGAAGAACAAATGGATGAAGCTTTACGCGAGTGTGCAGCACATCGGGAATATTTCGATTTTTCTGAAGGAGTTACAGACCAACCAATTCTAAATTATCTTGTTCTCAAACTAATCTCTAAACGTGGAAATCTCGTCAAAATTCCTGGGGGAGGGCCTGGTAGTTGGGCAGGTTCACGAAATTTCCAACAGCAAGATTATGCCCTCTATGACCGAGGACAACGACTCAAATATCTCCACTGGGCTGGTACACGGATGAAAACTGGTAGTCCCTATTGGCAATTGTGGGAACACTATCGCTATCTTCATGAGGGTAAATTTGCCTTCATTCCCAAACTGACTCGTCGTTTATTTCCCTTTGTTGCTGCCCGTACTTAATATTAGGAGTATTCCAATGATTGATGGTATTTACACCCTAGCGAATGATGTTGTCTATGACCAACTAGTTGCTTTGCTCAACAGCATAGAAGCTAATGCTGGTAGAGAAATCCCTGTTTGTGTAATTCCATATAATGACCAACTAGATAAAGTAAAGCTAGAGATTGCATCTAGAGATAATGTTACTTTATTTGACAATTCTGATTCCATAGCCCACTGGGAGGACTTTGGCTCTCGTATCTGGAAAGCTCACCCAAGGGCGTTAAAGCGATGGCGAGAATATGGTTTGCCAGAGAATTATCGCATAGAAAGACATCGAAAACTTTGCTGTCTAGATGGCCCATTTGACAAGTTTATCTTCTTTGATGGAGATACCTTGTTGATGAAATCACTCGATGATGTTTATCAAAAGTTGGATGAATATGATTGGATTACGAATGACTTTCAATATAGATCCGATTTGAATTATATTTTCAACTGGACAGAAGATAAGCTAGGAGAAATTTTTCCTGTAAAAGATATTAGGAATCAAATCTTTTGTTCTGGTTGGTTTGCTTCTAAAAAGGGTGTTTTTAATGATGCTAATTTAGCAAATTTACTAGCAAACTTAGAAGCAGGTGAAGCTGATGCACTAGCATGGGCAGATTCCGATCAGACAGTTCTCAACTATTTAGTTTTACGTAGTGGAATTTCTTACTACAATTACGCCTGTCACCCGAAAGCGACTGGTTGCCATTGGACTTCTAAATTCGATGTTGTAGATAATATTCTTTACGACCAAGGGCAGAAGTTGACGTATTTACACTATATGAGTGTATCTTCTTCAGCTTTTACGAGGCTTTGTGGGGGTGAAGATGTGGATATTGCTTACCGCGATGTTTTCTTATATTATCGCTATCTAAAATCACCTGAAAAACGTCCTCAAAGCTTTAAGCGTCCAAGCAAACTAACGCTTCTGCAAAAGTCCACTAGTAGTTTTATTCAGCAAAGAATTAACAATATTAAGCTAAAGTATCGCAACTTCAAGCATAAAATTGCTCAATAGAAATAAAAGAAGAGTCTGAGAGGATGTTTTAAAAGTAGTTTACTGTGATTTGAAGCACTTATTGATCCCCCCTAGCCCCCCTTAAAAAGGGGGGAACCGGAATCAAAGTCCCCCTTTTTAAGGGGGATTTAGGGGGATCTAAAACGTTTTGCTACTAAGCAAAGAACTTTTCAAACATCCTCTAAAGCTCTCTTTAATTTTAAATTATTGATTCCCTACTCTTTTCTAAGAAAAAGAATCTAAATCTAAAGATTGCATACCTTCGCGTTCTATAAAGGTCATCATACTTCCCAACTGCAACCAAACTAGTAAACAAGTAAACAGACTAATTGGTAGACCGACTCCTAAAGCCAAGGATGAGGGAAAGCCAAATATCTCTAAGCCGGAAGATAAAAATAGACAAGTACCAGCAGTTATGCCGATAAATGGTACAAGTAATTGTTTCAGTGAGGAACGTGGTTTAGTATTTTCTGATCGCTCGCTTGGCCAGTTCTGCACAATTACTTTTAAAGTGCCAGATAATGCCAAACCAGATGTTAATGCTATCAAAAAGCCAACAAGTAAGAGAAAGTAAGGCGGTTGCTCAGGAAAATAGTACATCAAAACTCCTAATTTCTATTAAAGATTTTTTACTTTTTATTTGTTGACTGGTTCTCAGCAAAAGACTCAAGTAATGTTGCTTTTGGCAGGATAGCGGCTGCGCCTTCTCTGGATAACTCTGTTAAAATACCGATCGCTACATTTAATAAACGATCCGGTTTTAAGTCATCTTTAACCAGGTTCCACAGGCGTTGGACATCTTCGGTGTGGAGGCGGTCATCTTCGGTGAGAGCAAGTACTAGCTGTCGCCTCAGAAACTTGCCTTCTTCGGACATTAAGTACTGGAACCCCATCTGGGCTGTGGGCAATACATCAAAGTTGTTATCACTACGAGCGATCGCAATTAAATTTTCTAACCGTTGCCACTGAAATTTACCATCTTTAAACAGCACATTCAATAATCGTCGTCTTAATTCCGGCGATTCTCCTGTCAGCAACCGCCGCGCTATATAGGGATAACCCACTTCCACAATTTTGAAATCGGGGTTAAGGCTTAGGGCAATACCTTCTTGAGTCACCAAGGAACGAATAATCAAAGCAAACTTCGCCGGCACTCGGAAAGGATATTCATACATCAGTTCCGAAAACTCATCGGTAATCGTTTTGAAGTTAAAATCCTTGACATTTTTACCAATAGCGTTTCCTAGTACAGCTTCTAATGCTGGCACTATCGGACAAATATCCGTGTCTGGAGTCAGAAACCCTAGTTTTACAAAGTCTTCGGCTAAGTCGGTATAATCTTTATTCACCAAATGCACTAGTGCATCTACCAGTGTTTCTTTGGTGCTTTCTTCCAACTGATCCATCATGCCGAAGTCAATATAAGCCATACGACCATCGGGTACAGCAAACAAATTGCCGGGATGAGGGTCAGCATGGAAAAAGCCATATTCTAAAAGCTGTTGCAATCCTGATGTCACGCCAATTTGGATAATCGCTTCTGGGTCTACACCTGCTTCGCGGATGCGTTGAGTATCCGTCAGCTTGAAGCCGTCAATCCATTCCAGGGTTAAAACGTGGGTATTGGTGTAACGCCAGTAAATACCTGGAACTTTTACTTGTAGGTCGTTGCGGAAATTGCTAGCAAATTTTTCGGCGTTGCGGCCTTCATTAATATAGTCAATTTCTTCAAATAACTTTGTGCCAAACTCGTCCACAATTAAAGTGAGGTCGTGACCGAGATTTAAAGGCAACCAAGGAGCTAGCCAACCTGCTGCCCAACGCATCAGATATAGGTCGCGTGTAATTACCGGGTGTAAGTTGGGGCGTTGCACCTTCACGGCGACTTCTTCACCGCTAACCAAACGACCCCGGTATACTTGACCTAAACTAGCAGCAGCGACTGGGTGAGGTGATAGTTCGCTAAAGCTTTCGTGAATTGGACGACCTAGTTCTGTTTCGATAATCTGGTAAGCGATCGCATTATCGAAAGGTGGTAACTGGTCTTGTAATTTGATCAGTTCTTCTAAGAAATCTTTGCGTATTAGGTCAGGCCTAGTAGAGAGGGCTTGACCAACTTTAATAAATGTCGGGCCGAGGCGGGTGAGCAGTTCTCGCAACTGGATCGCTCGTTTACCCTTGTTCTGCTCAACTTTATCTTGCCATTCGTCCCACTTCAGACTGAATATAAATCCTGCAAAGGAGGAGATAATTCTCAGCACTCGCCCCCAAGCTAGCCAAGGACGGTAACTATAGTAGCGAGCGATCGCATCTGGATTATAGAGTTTTAGTTGAGCAGGTTGATACTGACCCACGCCTTTTTTTGCCTCTTCAACTGAAATATTTACAATGATTGTTTTTCTCCTAACCCACAAGTTAGTTGCAAGTTTAGGATTGCGGTAATCTTTTATCTAAAACAACTAGAACTCTACCCTTTGCGGATAGTGTTCGAGGTGATTTTAGCATTTGTTACTGCCTAGATTTGTTTATCTTTTTCTTAATTATACTTTATAAAACTACAACTAATTATCCATCTTTTTGATGATTTTATCTTTTCTTAACTTTAATTTATTTTTATATAAACAATAAATATTTATTTACTTATATCTGATGTATACAAATTTGAATAAATGCGATAGTTAAGTAACTTTATTTACTAGCATTTACATGTATCAGTAGTACTATTACTGTCTTGGGATTCGTGACAAGTTAAGGTTTTTTAGGTTTTGTCAAGATCAATATTGAGGGACTCAAAAAGCTGAGAAACTAGTGATAAGTACCTATGCAAAATTAATTACATATTTTTCTCCAAAATCTCGAATGACTTTTTCAACATAGTTAACTAAATTTGACTAACTAGAGTATACATCTATTTCTATGCATTCATATTTCATAAAACGCCAGAGAATTTCTATTAAATTTAGTTGAGGAGAGTCAGCAAGCTTTTCGAGACTAACGGGAAAAGTCAGCATCCTCTGCTGGTGTAAACTGGGGTGAACACCGAAGCGATCGCAGTTGTTAACGCTTTCATGAAATCGCAATGTTGCCATGAAATGGTAAAATTCGGGTTAATTATAGTATCAGTGTATGGGACTCCGATTTGATTTCTGAAAACATACTGAGACTGAAAAGCCCGTTCTATCAAGGTTTTATCTGAAATCTTGTTCAAAAATCAGATATGAGTCCTAATAATAGCAGTATGTATTAAAGGACGATGGTTTTGTCAAGCAAGTGGGTGATGAGAGTTGGGGAAAAGGAAAAATCATTATGACATTCCAAATAACACAAAAAACGGCTTCAACAAAGAGCGAAATGCCGAGAACATCTCACTTGTCATCAAGACCCTTTGCGCCGATTATTCAACACTCAATACCAACATCCCTTCAGCAACCGGAACAGATTGAGAGACGACTTCAAAGAAAAACGAACTTGTTAGAAACCCCTTTGATGCCACCCCCAAAAAAGGTAATCCAGGCAAAGCTGAGAATTGGGGAACCAGAGGATAAGTACGAGCAGGAAGCGGATACCGTAGCGCGTCAAGTGGTGCAATGTCTGAATGCACCTATGTCAGAGCAGACGCTCTCGATAATCCAACGCATGAAGGATAACACATTGCAGCGATCTATCCGACGGGCTTCTCTACGAGACGCTACGCGAACGCCTACGCAGGGGCATCAACAAGAAATACAAACCCAAAAAACGAATTTGCTCAGGCGGCCTATTCACCGTCAGACAATGCCATCACAAGAACTGCAACCTCACCCGATAATTCAACGACGAAAACATAGTGGAAACGGAATGACGGCTGCACCTGATTTAGAAGCATCTATACAACAAGCTCTTGGTAGGGAAGAGGTGTTAACAGATAATATTCGCAAATCAGTAGAACAAGGGTTTGGAGATGCTCAATCTCACCAATTGAATCAATCAATCCAGGCGAAAGCGTTTACTACAGGACAAGATGTGTTTTTTCGCCAAGGAGAATCTAACCCAGATATACAACTCAAAGGGTCTGTTTCCAACGTCAGTTCCCAAGTCGTACAGCGTGTTAAGCAAGAACAAGAAGAAAAAATGGATGTTGATAGTGAGGAACCAGATTTATCCTCAAATCACAAAAGAAGTCGAAGTCAGAGCTTTGGTAATGAACAGACGAGAAAAAAAACAAAGTTACTTAATCCAGAACAGCAAGCGAACAAAGAAAAACTACTAGAATATAGAAAAAAACTTGGAACAACACTGAACAAAGGTGGTCAATCAATAACCCAAGCACAGCTTGATGCTTTAATGGGTAAAAAATCCAGGTGGGCTGGACGGATTGAGTCAGGTCAGATTAAAAACATTACTCCCGATGATCTCAATCAATTAGAAGGATTATTAAAGAAATCTCAGCCACAACTTGAGAAACTTTTGAATGATTCTGGATTGGGTAAACTTAATCCAGAACAGCAAGCGAATAGAGAGCAACTACTAGAATATAGAACAAAACTTGGAAAAACACTGAACAAAGATAATAAACCAATAACCCAAGCAGAGCTTGATGCTCTAATGGGTAAAAAATACAGGTGGACTGAACAGATCGAGACAGGTAATATCCAAACCATTGCTCCTGATGAGTTCAAGCGACTAGAAGAATTATTAAATAAATCTCAGCCACAACTTAAGGATCTTTTGAATGATTCTGGATTGGGTAAACTTAATCCAGAACAGCAAGCGAATCAAGAGCAACTACTAGAATATAGAAAAAAAATTGGAAAAATACTGAACAAAGGTAATAAATCAATAACCCAGGCAGAGCTTGATACTCTAATGGGTAAAATGGGTAAAAAATCCAGTTGGACTGGACGGATTGAGACAGGTCAGACTCAAAACATTGCTTCCGATGATCTCAAGAAATTAGAAGAATTATTAAAGAAATCTCAGCCACAACTTGAGAAACTTTTGAATGATTCTGGATTG
>NZ_JABXKI010000406.1 GCF_017115095.1 Nostoc sp. NMS4
AAAAGAACCGCATATAACCATCATTATGGATTGTTGTCACTCTGGTTCTGGCACGAAAGATCCCATGCAAGAAGCCAAAGAACGCCGTTTTCCCGCCGATAAACGAGAACGTCCTTTAGATAGCTTTATTTTTAAACTGGAAGATTTAGAGAAACTTACAGATTCCCGCGATCGCGATCCCGAAAAACACCCGACAGGTTGGAAGATCCCCAAAGGTCGTCATGTGCTGCTAGCGGCTTGTCGAGACTACGAAACAGCGAAGGAATACCCAGGTAAGTTTAGGGGTTATTTCTCCTATTATTTGTTGGATACACTTAGCAAGACCAACGGAAAGCTGACATATCGGGATTTATTTGCCCGCACAAATGCTATTGTCCGTAGTGAAGGTAGAGAACAGTCTCCGCAATTGGAAGTGAATGATCCCCAAGATGGTGATAAGTTCTTCCTTGATGGTGCGATCGCCCCAGTTGCATCATACTTCATTGTCAACCATGACAAAACCTCTGGATGGGTAATTGAAGGTGGTGCTGTCCACGGAGTGCAACCACCCAAAAATGGCGAAACTACTTTATTAGCACTATTTAAATTTGATGCTAATAATGACGATTTGCGTGACCCCTCAAACTCTGTAGGTACAGCAAAAGTAACTCAGGTATTGCCAATTAATAGCAAAATCGATATTGAAGGGGTAGAAAACCTAGCTACTGATAGCACTTTTAAAGCAGTTGTCACCAGTTTACCCTTACCACCTTTAGGGGTTTCCATTGAAGGAGATGAAGCGAGTGTAAACTTAGCGCGTGAACAGCTAAACAAAGCTGGACTCAATGGTAAACCCTCAGCCTATGTCCGCGAGTTACAAGAAATCGGCAACGCAGATTTGCGCTTGTTGTGTCACAATGACCAGTACATCATAGCCAGACCCACAGATGAGCATCCCCTAGTAGCTCAAATTGATGGTTACACCCCAGACAGCGCAGAGAAAGCAATTAAACGCTTAGAACATATTGCCCGATGGAAAACAATTGCTAAACTTGCAAATACTGCGGCGACTCAGATTAAAACTGGTGATGTGAAGATGGAACTCATCTTTAAAGACGAGGATTTATCACAATCACAGCAGATGCGTTTGCAGTACAAGTATCAGAACGGTAAGTGGCAACCACCGGAATTTAAACTGAAACTTACCAATACAACTAAAAAGCCTTTTTACTGTGCTTTAGTCAATCTTTCAGATAGTTTTTCCATTAGCGCCCCATTTTTTGAATCTGGTAGCATCAGGTTACAACCAGGAGAATCAGCTTATGCTTTAGATGGAGAAGAATTGATCCTCGAAGTCCCAGACGAGTATTGGACACTGGGAATTACCGAGTACAAAGACATAATTAAATTGATTGTTAGCAATGACGAATTTGATGCCAGATTGTTAAATCAAGATAAACTAGATGCTCCTCGACCTAGATCAAGAGATATAGAATCTGCAAATCAAGGTAGTCTTGAACGTTTAATGGCTCGGACGCAAAATCGTGAAATCAGAGCCAAAAGTAGCGCAGTCAGTTTTGACGATTGGTATGCAGAGGAAATCACAATTACCACAGTCCGCCCCTTGGAATCTACCCCAGTTTCCCCAGGACAAGAACAACAATTAGGAGTAGGGGTGAAATTACAACCTCATCCCAGCTTAAAGGCAAATGTTCGCCTCACAACTACACCACAAGTCAGTCGGGATTTGGGTAATAAAATTTTGCCTCCCATCCTACGGGAAGATCCACAAGTAACTCAACCTTTCCAATTTACTACCAGTCGCGGCACAGACCCAGGATTAAGTGTATTGGAACTGAACGACGTTGCAGACTATGAAGTAGTTACCCCAGATGCACCTCTGAAGTTGTTAGTTGATGCACCCCTAGCAGATAATGAATATCTGCTTCCCATAGGTTATGATGGTGAATTTTTCTTACCTCTAGGGCGTGGTCTAATAACTAACGACGGTAAAACAGAAATTATTCTCGAAAGATTACCAGCCCCCGTAAGTGAGGGAGAACGCAGCCTGCAAGGTGCAATCTGCATCTTCTTTCAAAAAGTAATCAGCCAGGGTTTGGGACGGGAATTTAAGTATCCGATATTAGCAGTACCTGAAATAACGGAGAACAAGAAAAAGAAAGTAATTTATCATGACGATAAAGCTTATGTTAAGGAGCAGGTAAAAAACGCCAAACGAATTGCTCTCTATATCCACGGAATTATCGGCGATACCGAAAGTTTAGTATCTACTATTAAACAGCCTGTATTGCAACCAGATGGGCAAAAAATTTCCATCAGCGAACTTTACGACTTAGTGCTTACCTTTGATTATGAAAATTTGAATACTTCTATTGAGCAGAATGCCCAAAATTTAAAACGATTGCTAACAGATGTAGGTTTAGGAGAAAACCACGGTAAAGAGCTACATATTATTGCTCACTCAATGGGTGGTTTAGTATCTCGTTGGTTTATTGAACGGGAAGGTGGGCATAAATTTGTCCAACACCTAATTATGTTGGGTACACCAAACGCCGGTTCTCCTTGGTCTGTGGTGGAAGATTGGCTAAAACTGACTCTGGGTATTGCACTCAACA
>NZ_JABXKI010000037.1 GCF_017115095.1 Nostoc sp. NMS4
CGCTAATTGTTGGCGTTTCACTAATCTCAGGTGATGTGGTGCTAATTGTTGGTGCAATCGCAGTTTGACTAATCTCAGATGGTATGGTGCTAAATTTTGGTGCGATCGCTTGCTGAATAATCTCAGGTGATGTGGTGCTAATTACTGGTTCTTCACTAATCTCAGGTAATGTGGTGCTAGTTGTTGGTGCGATCGCTTGCTGAATAATCTCAGGTGATGTAGTGCTAATTACTGGTGTTTCAGTAATCTCAGATGATGTGGTGCTAATTGTTGGTGCGATCGCTTGCTGAATAATCTCAGGTGATGTAGTGCTAATTACTGGTGTTTCAGTAATCTCAGATGATGTGGTGCTAATTGTTGGTGCGATCGCTTGCTGAATAATCTCAGATGGTATGGTGCTAAATTTTGGTGCGATCGCTTGCTGAATAATCTCAGGTGATGTGGTGCTAATTACTGGTACTTCACTAATCCCAGGTAATGTGGCGCTAATTGTTGGTGCGATCGCTTGCTGAATAATCTCAGATGGTATGGTGCTAAATTTTGGTGCGATCGCTTGCTGAATAATCTCAGGTGATGTGGTGCTAATTACTGGTACTTCACTAATCTCAGGTAATGTGGTGCTAGTTGTTGGTGCGATCGCTTGTTGAATGATCTCAGATGATGTAGTGCTAATTGTTGGTGCGATCGCTTGTTGAATAATCTCAGGTGATACGGCGCTAATTGTTGGTGTTTCACCAATCTCAGATGGTATAGTGCTAAATTTTGGTGCGATCGCAGTTTGACTAATCTCAGATGGTATGGTGCTAATTACTGGTACTTCATTAATTTCAGGTAATGTGGTGCTAGTTGTTGGTGCGATCGCTTGTTGAATAATCTCAGATGATGTAGTGCTAATTGTTGGTGCGATCGCAGTTTGACTAATCTCAGATGGTATGGTGCTAAATTTTGGTGCGATCGCTTGTTGAATAATCTCAGGTGATGTAGTGCTAATTGTTGGTGTTTCACCAATCTCAGATGGTATGGTACTAAATTTTGGTGCGATCGCGGTTTTACTAATCTCAGGTAGTGCTAAGATGGGATGACTTTCTGTAGACTCGCTGGTAGTTTTCTCGACGTTGCTGTAACGTTGCAGGAAAGTCACATTTGCTGAGACATCTGAAACATTAACCACCATTGGAGACTGTGACTCGGAAGTGACTAACTCTTCATTATTATCAGAGTTTCTGAACAGACTAGGTGTGTCTTCAATAATATTGGCTGAGGTCGGTGTTAACTGAACAGGTACACTGGCTGGAGACTCACTCGTAATACTAGAATCAGTTCCTTGTTCTACTGTTATATTATTAGGCAAAGGAAATTCTACAAAGGAAGTTTCTGCTAATCCACTTGTGCTTTCGTCTAATTTATTTTCTTGTTGTAATGGCGAAATTCTTTCTATCCCATACGAGTCTGCACTTGTCAAAATAGATGTTAACTCAGAATTTACTTGCAGTTCATCTTTAGAAGTCTTCCTGAGCAAAGTCGATTTACTTTCAATACTAGGCGAAGTCGATACCGTTAGATTAGTAACAGAATCACGATCGTTTGTAGTATTTTCTGAAGCAATATTCTGTTGTAAAGTAGGACTTTCAGAATGAATCTCTACCTGTTGAGGTTCATCTGACACTAATAAACTATTTTCATTAAAACTAATAGGAATATTACTTTCATCAACCAATTGCTTAATATTTTTAGCTGCTGATGATTTTACTGCTTTTTTAGTTCTATTTTTTGGTTTTGTCTTTGGTGGTTCTTGAGACTTATTTGTTTTTTTTGATTTAGATTTAGTTTTACTATTTGTTTCTGATAGCGGGTCGTTACTCGTATTGTTCTCAATGCTAGTTGGCATAATCTCTGGAATACTTTTTTTTCCAGGATTACTACTATTAATATTACTATTTTCGGGTTGAATTATTGAGTCAAAAGAATCAAACTCAAATAATGGATACTCACTATTTATATCGTGAGTATCCCAACCTATTAATGGTTGAATCGACGATTCATATTTACGAGACAAGAAAAATCTAGAAGATGTGACTAATGGTGATTGATTTCCTATATAACTGAGAAAATTAGACTCTTTCCTCAATCCTATATTGTGAAGATTAGATAAAGATGATCTTACCCCCAGTGGATGAATATTGTTTCCTAGTACAGGTTGAATAATTTGCATAGTTATGGTTAAAAAATAGCCAATTAGCTAGAAGGAAAATATCCGGTTTTTTTAATCCGTTCTACAGCAGAGCCTCCTCCTGTTGTTTGTCCGACTTGTAAACCTTCATAAGCTAAAGTTAATTCTTCAATTGCAACTGCCTTTCCATCTGCTTGGAGTGTAGGTGTTTTCCAGGTTATAGGAATAGCACCAATCAAAGTCCAACTCATCATTGTGTCACCAGCTTGATTGAAAACTAGAATATTGACATTGCGTCGAAGTGTCACGTTTTTTTCATCAAAAACTTTACTCATCCAGTTCCAAAAACCTTGATGATTGGTAACTCCACGTTTAAGAGTTATATCTGCAAATTCCGTATAACCTAAATAAATTCTTTGCTGGTCGTTGACACCACCTTCATTAAAAACATTTTTCTTAATTTGAACACTTAATCCTGAACATTCAGTAAAGGATGCAGCAATAGAACTGTCTATCTCTACATAGAAACGATTATCAGTGACATAATCTAATTCGTGAGTAATGTTGCCATTATTAGCAACTGTACCAAACACGTTTGAGAGCTTTGAGAGTAATGAAGCCATCACAACCACCTCTGAGAACGATAATTACCGAGCCTTTCTCGCTGCGATCGCAGGTCTTCTAGCAAAAGTTTATACACATGTTGGGTAAGCTCGTTTAAAAGTATTGAGTCGTTGAGGTATTTACCCGCCGCAATAGCTGCTTGTTCAGCATCAGATCCCGCCGAAATCCCGACGTATCCAGCAGTACCGCCAACATCTCCATCGAACACGAAAAAACTTTGTTGCTGATTTGAGTCCATAAATAAAAAAGCTCTCCTATAGTCAAGGCTAAAGCTACTGCATCAGAATCAAAAGTAGCCAAAAGTCTAACTTGGACTTTGCCTAAATTTAGACTTTTGATGAATTAATGTTAAAACTGCGATCGCCTGAGCTTATAGCGTGCGTTAACCAAGTGCGATCGCCACTTTTGTAGGGACTGGGTTTCCCGAAAATTTAGACAGGCGGCTCACTGACCATCGGAGACATCGCTTTACATTGAGTGACTAATGACTAATAACGCTTAGGAACATGGATTAAATAAGATGCAAAACTTTATCCTGTCTCTAGCTTCCCTCTCCTTTATAAGGAGAGGGATTGAGGGTGAGGTAAACCAGGGATATAAATTGTATGTTATTTAATTCTCATTCCTTAAGAAGCCGATCGCTGCTGGTCAATTTGCAGTGGAATATTTTCTAGCACGAGTTGCCAAAAGTGCTTAATGGGGGGAATTTGCAGACGGTCTTGAGTTGTCACCATCACTACCCGACGAGTCAAACCGGAACCGTCTGCCAAACCACTAGTGTTATTGCTAGCTAAAGAACGAATCGCCAGGGTAGGGTCAAGACGAGCTTCCAGTAATGCGGATTGAGGTAGCAAAGCTATCAATTGTCCTTGGCGCACGACTCCCCGAAAGGCATCTAGGGTATTTACCTCTAAAGCCGACTGGAGTTTAGCTTCCATCCGCTCAAATCTATCTTGTATTAAGCGTTGCATCCCATAACCATCTTTAAAAACCACTTGGGGATAACGAATTAACTCCGACCAAGGGACGGATTCATATTGGGCTAGGGGATGATTGGCTGCGGTTAAAATTTCTATAGGTTCATCATAAAGTACTTCTACCACCATTTCTCTACTGGTGGTTAAAAAGCGATTATTCATCACAATTGCTAAATCCACCAATCCATCTTTGAGGACTTTCAGGGCGCGATCGCTTCCTAATGAAGTTACCCGCAGTTGCACATCTGGATAATCATGACAAAATTTTTGCAACACTGGCGGTAAGTAAGATCCGCACAGAGAGTGAATCACCGCAATGCAAAGTTCTGGTTGCTTTCCGGCGATTAAATCGGCTAATTCTTCTGTAGCAGTCTGCCACTCTTGGCAAATTTTGCGGACGCGCGGTAGCAAAAGTTCACCTCCTAGCGTTAGCTTGGCATGACTGGTTCTGTGAAACAGTTCTATCCCCAAATCTGCTTCTAATGATTGGATTTGGCGGCTAATCGTCGATTGGGTAATACCACACGTTCGTGCTGCTTGTTGAAAGCTGCCGGTTTGGGCGATCGCTAAAAAGGCTTGCAACTGCTCTAGGCGCATTTTTATGTAGCCTGAATTACATTTATCGGTTTCATTAAGTTAACGGATTTTTAATAATCATATAAAAACCTCACTCCCAAGCTCTCTTTGTAAGTTCAAAAAGGGGTTGGGGGTGAGGTATAGCTTAACCTAAATCTTATTAAGAAAGAATTCAGGAGTCAGAATGCAATTAGTTGGGGATTTAGACCCGCAAGTTTCTTGTTGGTTGGCCACCAATTTTTCAATTTGGTGTGGTGTTTCACCGTTTATTCAGACGCGACGCTCGTGACGCTCGATGACTCGCTAACGCTGCGCTATCGCTCTTAGCGTCTCCCCTTGGGAGAAGACTCGCTAACGCTACGCTATCGAGTACTCGCTAACGCTGCGCTATCTTATCTGCCAGTCGTACAGAATTCATTCTGAATTCTGACTCCTGACTCCTGAATTCTGTTCGATAAGGCAATACAGTTCAGTTAGCGCCAAAAACCTTAAATACTATTTTCTAATGCGAGAACCTGTTACTTCATCAGGATCGCTATAAGCTCGGACTTTTTCACGATTACGCAGTCCTGCTAAACCAGCTAAACCCAACAAACCTAGCCAACCCCAATCAAAACCGCGATCGCTAGTTCTTTCCGAAGTTGTAACGCCTGTATTCCTGTTAGTACCTGTGGCATCAGTACCTGTAGTTCCAGTACCTGTGGAATCAGTACCCGTAGTTCCACTACCCGTGGTTCCATTACCTGTGGAATCAGTACCCATTGTTCCACTACCCGTGGTTCCATTACCTGTGGAATCAGTACCCATTGTGCCTGTTGTACCAGTGCCTGTGGTTCCAGTACCTGTGGTTCCAGTACCTGTTGTGCCAGTGCCTGTGGTTCCAGTACCTGTTGTGCCAGTACCTGTTGTGCCAGTACCTGTGGTTCCACTACCTGTAGTTCCAGTGCCTGTGGTTCCAGTACCTGTTGTGCCAGTACCTGTGGTTCCAGTACCTGTTGTGCCAGTACCTGTGGTTCCAGTACCTGTGGTTCCAGTACCTGTAGTTCCAGTGCCTGTGGTTCCAGTACCTGTTGTGCCAGTACCTGTGGTTCCAGTACCTGTTGTGCCAGTACCTGTGGTTCCAGTGCCTGTGGTTCCAGTGCCACCACTGGAACCTCCACTTTGGGCAAAAACTGAAGGAGGTAAGGACACAGAAGCGAAACTGATGGCAAAGACAGTAGCTAAAGCAGCTTTAGATAAATTGAAAGGCTTCATGTTTATGGTTCCTTTTATGTTCTAGATTTCTATGCTTGATTGATTTCCAAAACCGATATTCTCTCCTCAATCCACTGTTAAATTAGGTAAATTTTGAAAAGATAGATTGAGGAGTCTTTTACCTAGCTTTTGTTGAAAAAGTTGAAAGTATTTGAAGATACCACAACAACTTATTATTCGTCACATCAAGCAAAATAATTCATAATCAGTAATTACTACTTCAGGGTTATGAATTCACGACCAAAGTCGTTTGTTCACAAGAAAAATGAACAATAATATTTATTTTTAGAATAAAATTATATTCACTTTCATCCCATTTTCATTTAATTACTTATTGTGAATTATTTTGTTACTGTTACATAGCATAGCTGCTAGTTTTTCGCTGGGCTTCTACCATAAGAGTCAAACCACTAGTACCGCAAGGCGGAATTCAAAATTCAAAATGAATAAAGCGCAAGGGTTTCATTGATTTAGAATGGGTGGTTTATTTCCGCCGTGCTGTACTAGTGGCTAGAGACTCTATTAAGAATACTTCATAATATTATTTAACCTGCGAACTTATAACTTCATACTCCAGGTGTGTCTTACTTTAGACTTAAGGAATAGTTTTATTGTCAGTTAAGTAGGAGGGCATAAATAACTAAAGGTTTGTAGTAAGGGCTTGAGTCCTCTCTTCTTTACGAAAAGCTGCGCCAACGAAACACTATGCGATTAAAAGTTGACAGTAAAATTTACCATTCGGCTAAAGCGATCGCTATTCTTTGTTTGAAATCTGCTGGGATTGCATCACTATTTGCTAACTGCTGCAATTGTTGATGTGCAGCTTCCCCATCCAGATTTTTTAGTGCGGCGATCGCATGTAGTCTCACCGATGTATTAGAATCGCCTAACAGCAAGATCAATGGTTCAATTGCTTGGATTTTGCCTAACTGTCCTAAAGATAAGGCGATCGCACTTTTGATGTTAGCAATCTTGATGACTGGATAGTGCGACCGCAGTATTTGCAGTAAGATTTCTGCGGCTGGTGTAGTTAAGTGCGGTTTTTGCACTCTTCCCAAAACTGTGACAATTTCTTGGCAAAGTGTCTCAGAAGTGCTTTGATTGAATACTTGTTGCAAATATTCCAAACTTGATAACGTCCCCACCCAACTTAAAGCGCGGATGGTTTCTAATTGTAGCCTTATCGGTGTCTGGGGTAAAATCAGCAAATCAAATAAATATTTGGCAGCATCATCACTACCCATACGAGAAAGGGTAACTGCGGCTGCACAACTAACATCAAGGTTAAAGTCGTAAAGTTTGGGTTGCAGTTTCGTTACTAAATCTAATGGTTGGTATAAGTTGGGGCGAAAACCTAAACCTAGCACTGCTACACGCCTCACCGTTGCGGCTATATCATCCAAAGCTTTTAATAATACTGGTGGTACACGTTCGTCATGAAAACTGCTGAGGGCTTCAATTGCGGCGGCGCGGATTGTTGCTTGCGGATCTTGCACTACACTTAACAGAGGTATGATGGTTTCTGGTTGCCGAATACAAGAAAGCGATCGCACTGCTAACAATCGTGTATTTTCATCTAACAGAAGTTCAGTTAGTGAAGCAATCGCAACAGTACCCATTTGTCCCAGTGCTGTAGCTGCGATCGCTTTGAGTTCTTCATCGTCATCATTTTTCAACAATTCAACTATTGATGCGATCGCTTGTGGGTGTTTAAATTCGCCCAAAGTCCTTGCCGCATACCAGCGCAATTCTTCTTCTGCGTTTTCATCTTCTAATATTTCAATCAGAGGTGGAATGGCAATATTGCCCAACTGAGTCAACACTTTGGTAATTTCCCACCGTTGTTGAAAATCCCCAATTTCTAACACCGAAAGTGTTAATTTCAGGAGATATTCTCGATTTTTAACCATCTCTGGATGTTCCGAGTCTACCCCTAAAATTAACTGTTGCAAATATTGAATTAGTGATGACCAATCAGCTGCATTATATGCTGCCTCGGCTTGCATCAAAAGCTGGTTGATGTTACTCACGACACTCTGTTTTAATTTTTAATTATGCAAAGCAGTACTAATGGTTTTTGACACTCTCAGCACTAAAAGTGACTGAGATTCTTGAAAAGTAATGAGTAATGAGTAATGAGTAATAAGTAAATACCCATTACTTATTACTTATTACTCATTACTTAGTCACAGCAGTTAAATAAAACTGCCGTTTGCTTCTACTCACGGCTGAAGCCTCTGAGCTTGTCAGCAAATCGTGTTATTTCTTGTCAATGTTGGGTTACGCAAAGCCTCCACCCAACCTACAATTTTTTTGCTTGGTCATCCATTACGAATTACGTTAGCGCAGCGTTAGCGAGTATTCGAGGGTCGCGTCATTACGAATTACGAATTATTTTAAGTTGGCTTGACTACAATCGAATTACCCTCAATTTTGGCGGCGTAGGTTTTCAGGGGGTTTGTTGCTGGGCCTTTTTGCACTTTACCATCGGCTCCATATTCCGAACCATGACAGGGACAAGCGAATTTTTTCGCATCAGCTTTCCATGCTACAGTGCAACCTGCGTGAGTACAGGTAGGGTTAACAGCAGTGAGAGTTCCGGCTTTAGATGTGCCGACTACCAGCACAGGCCCAGCAGGTGAGTTTTTTGCCAGCAATTGACCTGTTTTATCTAAATCTGCCGATGTACCGACTGTTTGCCAATCTTTAGATGCTGGAGTTGTTTGAGAAGAACAAGCTGCGATCGCTACAGGTAAAGAACTCGCAATCAAACCCAAACCTACCCAATTGATAAAATCACGACGTTTCATAGCTTCTGAAATAATATCTAAGTTTTAGCTAAAATCTGCCACTTAATTTTGGATTTTAGATTAATCTATGGCGATCCAAAATTGCTGCGGTCATCTCAAACACCGTTGATTAAGGGTTTTGCATCGCTTTCTGACTTTTATGCAAAAAATACATTAAAATATGTAATTTTTGCAACTTTCTCAAAAAAACGTAACAATTTATACGATTTTAACAAAAATCTCATCTTAAGTTATGAGTATCGAAATTGTTACATGAACATTATCTAAACCAGCTTGACAAATTCCCAAGATGTAAATGGCGACAAGTTTTCCTTAACTAACCACGGATTTGAAGTTTCGCGTTGGAATGCTCTTGAGTAAAAATAATCAGCCGTAATTAAATATTAAGTTTTTATTCCCTATGATAGACATCGCAACTACTACTAGTCTCAATAAGTTCGAGAAATTAAAAGCAGAAAAAGATGGACTCACCATCAAGAATGAGATAGATAAATTTGCCTCCTTGGGTTGGGAGGCAATGAACGAAACAGATCGCGATCATCGACTCAAATGGGTAGGCGTGTTTTTTCGCCCAGTTACCCCAGGCAAGTTTATGATGCGGTTGCGGATGCCTAACGGTATTCTTAGCAGCAGTCAGATGCGTGTTTTGGCTGAAGTGGTGCAGCGTTACGGTGATGATGGTTGCGCTGATATTACCACGAGACAGAATATCCAATTACGGGGGATCAGAATTGAAGATTTACCAGATATCTTTAATAGATTTCACGCAGTTGGTTTAACCAGCATTCAGTCAGGAATGGATAACGTTCGCAATATTACAGGCGATCCTGTGGCGGGGTTGGATGCAGATGAGTTGTACGACACGCGAGAGTTGGTACAACAAATTCAAGATATGCTTACCAACAAAGGCGAAGGGAACCCAGAGTTTAGCAACTTACCACGGAAGTTTAATATTGCGATCGCAGGTGGAAGAGACAATTCAGTTCACGCTGAAATTAACGATTTAGCCTTTGTGCCAGCATTTAAAAATAGTGCTGAGTGCCGAGTGCTGAGTGCTGAGTCTTTTTCCCACTCAGCACTAGCTCAACGCCCCGCTACCGCTAACAGCACTCAAGACTCAGCACTCATTTTCGGGTTTAACGTTTTAGTCGGTGGCTTTTTCTCAGCCAAACGTTGTGAAGCGGCGATTCCTCTAAATGCTTGGGTGGCTCCTGAAGATGTGGTAGCTGTATGTAGAGCCATTTTAGAAGTTTATCGTGACCACGGCTTACGCGCTAATCGCCAAAAATCCCGCTTGATGTGGCTAATCGATGAATGGGGTTTCGATAAATTTCGAGCAGAAGTAGAAAGTCGTTTGGGTAAATCATTAATATCCGCAGCCGCAAAAGACGAAATCGACTGGGAAAAACGCGACCACATTGGGGTATATAAACAAAAACAACCAGGATTAAATTACGCAGGTTTGAACATTCCTGTCGGTCGCTTGGATGCCGAAGGTATGTTTGAAATCGCTCGGATGGCAGAAGTTTACGGCACTGGCGAAATCCGGTTTACAGTTGAGCAAAACATTGTTATTCCCAACATTGCTGACTCGCGTTTAGCAACATTTTTAACAGAAACGTTGCTAGAAAGATTTTCCATTAATCCTGGTTTACTGGCGCGATCGCTAGTATCTTGCACAGGTGCAGAATTTTGCAACTTTGCCCTGATTGAAACCAAAAACCGCGCCCTAGCAATGATTAAAGTCTTAGAAGAAGAGTTAACCTTCACTAAACCAGTGCGAATTCACTGGACAGGTTGCCCCAACTCTTGCGGACAACCCCAAGTTGCAGACATCGGCTTGATGGGAACTAAAACTCGCAAAAATGGCAAAACCCTCGAAGGCGTTGACATATATATGGGTGGCAAAGTCGGCAAAGATGCTCATTTGGGAACTTGCATCATCAAAGGCATACCATGCGAAGACTTGCAACCAATATTGCAAGATTTACTCATCCAAAAGTTTGGAGCAAAACTCAATAAAGAAGCCCTATTAGTTGGTAACTGATTGGGCATTGGGCGTTAGGAGTGCTGAGTTAGAAGTAGAGACGCGATTAATCGCGTCTGTACAAGAGTAAGAGTTAGGAGTTTTGTTTATCTCCTTGTCCCCTTGTCTCCCTTGTCTCCCTCGTCTTCCTCATCTCCGTCACTTCATTTAATTACAAAGATTGGAATGCTTAAAAACTTATTTTCATTTAGCGATCGCTACCGCATCTTACATCAAACTTGGTTTGCTTTCTTTCTCACCTTTGTTTGTTGGTTTAACTTTGCACCCTTTGCTACAACCATTGGCAGAGAGCTACATTTAGCGCCAGAGCAAATTAAAACTTTAGGTATCTGTAACCTCGCCCTCACAATTCCTGCACGGCTAATTATTGGGATGCTTCTGGATCGTTTTGGCCCCAGAATCACCTACTCAATATTGCTGATGTTTACGGTTATTCCTTGTTTGGCGACGGCGCTAGCGCAAGATTTTAATCAACTAGTTATCAGTCGTTTGCTGATGGGAATTGTCGGCTCTGGGTTTGTGGTGGGTATCCGCATGGTGGCAGAATGGTTCCAGCCGAAGGAGATGGGAATTGCTCAAGGCATTTACGGCGGTTGGGGAAACTTTGGAGCTTTTGGTGCAGAATTTGCCTTACCGATGATTGCAGTTTCTACCAGCTTTTTCGCTGGTGGTGCTTCTAACTGGCGGTTTGCGATCGCATTTACAGGAATTATTGCAGCTATCTACGGCGTAATTTATTACAACAGCGTCCAAGATACGCCCGCAGGTAAAGTTTACAAGAAACCTAATAAAAATGGTTCTCTAGAAGTGACCAGTATTAAAAGCTTCTGGGCGATGATTGTCTCGAATTTTGGTTTGATTTTCGCCTTGGGTTTATTAGCTTGGCGCTTGGAACAAAAGAAAATTCACTTCTTAACTTTGAGCCAAATGTATCTTACTTGGTTGCTATTAGCGGGATTATTTGCTTACCAAAGTTACAAAGCTTGGGAAGTAAACCGAGAATTGCTAATTGGTAAGAAAACTTATGCTCCATCTGAACGCTTTCAATTTGGTCAAGTAGCTTTACTTGAATTCACTTACATAACTAGCTTTGGCAGCGAACTTGCAGTTGTTTCCATGCTCCCAGCATTCTTTGAAAAAACTTTTGCTTTAGAGCATGTTATCGCTGGGATGATTGCCGCTAGCTATCCCTTTTTAAATTTGGTTTCTCGTCCCAGTGGTGGCTTAATTTCTGATAAATTTAGCTCCCGAAAGTGGACAATGACAATTATCAGTGCTGGCATTGGTGTTAGTTATTTGATGGCACATTTTATTAATAGTAGCTGGCCGATTCCAGCTGCGATCGCAGTTACAATGTTTGCCGCTTACTTTGCCCAAGCTGGCTGCGGTGCGACTTACAGCATTGTCCCCCTAATTAAGAAAGAAGCTACTGGACAAATTGCCGGAAATGTGGGAGCTTACGGTAATTTTGGCGGCGTAGTTTACCTGACAATTTTTAGCTTAACCGACGCTCCAACCCTGTTTTCTACAATGGGTTTAGCTGCTTTAGTCTGCGCCTTTATGTGTGCCTTTTTCCTCAAAGAACCAAAAGGTTCCTTTGCGGCTGCATCTGAAGGTGAATTAGCAGAAACCCCAGCAAACATATTGTTAACTGAAGAATAATCAACTCAAAGATAAATTAGTGAAATTAACTCTAGCCCTTCTCTCTTGAGTGTAATAAGCTAATCGGCATTTAAGTTGCATAAAAGCAGGGCTGAAGCCCTTACTAAAAGCGAATCATTCTGGAAAAATGAATGACGATTAGCTTACAGACCCTAGCATTGGTGAGTAAGATTCAAAGCCTCTCCTAAAAGGAGCTACGGTGTACACACAAGTCAAATTACCCCCCTTATAAAAAGAAATCTAGTTCCCTCCCCTTTGCAAGGGGAGGGTTAGGGTGGGGTAAAACCTTAGTTAATCAGCTATTTCAGACTTGTGTGTACACCGTAGCCTAAAAGGAGAGAGCAATGGAAGTGAGGTCAAAATGTATTGCTTCCATTCGAGAAAGGCTATATCAAAATTCATGAAAATCTCTTTTTCTTCTCTCTGCGCTCTCTGCGTCTCTGCGGTTCGATAAAAAGCTTTTTGCATAACATACAAATTCCTCAAACACTCGCTACATCTGAGGTTGCCCAATCAAAATAACAAAATGCTACAACTGCCATGAGTGAATTTACTAAAACTCTCTGTCCCTACTGTGGTGTTGGCTGTGGTTTAGAAGTTTCACCTCCAGCGCAACTTGGCAAAGCAACTAATCGAGATGGCCAAGGAAATCCCATTTGGCGGGTGCGGGGCGACAAAGCCCATCCATCTAGTAAGGGAATGGTTTGCGTTAAAGGCGCAACGATCGCAGAATCTTTAGATAAAAATAGATTACATTACCCAATGGTGCGCGACTCATTAGATCAAGAGTTTCGCCGCGTTAGTTGGGATGAAGCTTTCGATTTGATCGCCAAACGCATTCAAACCGTGCTACTCACCCAAGGGTCAGAAGCTTTATGTATGTACGGTTCCGGTCAGTTTCAAACCGAGGATTATTACATAGCCCAGAAACTCATGAAAGGCTGTTTGGGTACTAATAATTTTGATGCCAACTCACGTTTATGTATGTCTAGTGCTGTGTCTGGGTACATTCAAAGCTTTGGCTCAGATGGGCCGCCCTGCTGTTACGATGACCTAGAATTAACTGACTGTGCATTTTTAATTGGTACTAATACGGCTGAATGTCACCCCATCGTTTTCAATCGGCTGGAGAAATATCACAAAAAGAATCGCAAAGTCAAAATGATTGTGGTCGATCCCCGTCGCACACCAACCGCAGAAGCTGCTGATTTGCATTTAGCCATTCGTCCCGGTACAGATATCGACTTATTGAACGGCATCGCCCACTTGTTGATGCGCTGGCACTACATTGATGCGATATTCATAGATGAGTGTACCAGCAACTTTCCGGCTTATGCTGAAATAATTCGCCACTCTCCGCCCGAAGTAGTGGCTCGTCAATGTGGAATCAGTATTGAAGATTTAGAAACAGCAGCACATTACTGGGGTAAATCTGAGCGGGTACTGTCTTTGTGGTCAATGGGTGTAAATCAATCCTCAGAAGGGACGGCTAAGGTTAGAACTATCATTAACCTCCACCTGATGACTGGACAGATTGGCAAACCTGGGGCTGGCCCTTTTTCCCTCACTGGTCAACCCAACGCGATGGGAGGACGGGAAGTTGGAGGTTTGGCCAATTTATTACCAGGTTATCGGACGGTGAAAGATCCCCAGCACCGTGCAGAAATTGAGCAGTTTTGGGGACTCCAACCGGGACAAATTTCGCCCAATCCCGGTTTGACTGCTTGGGATATGATTACTGAGTTAGAAAATGACGCTGTAGAGTTACTGTGGATTGCAGCTACTAATCCAGCTGTGAGTATGCCAGATTTAGAGCGGACTAAAAAGGCGTTGTTGCGATCGCCTTTCACTATTTACCAAGACGCTTATTATCCCACAGAAACCTCTGCCTACGCTCACGTTTTGCTACCAGCAGCCCAGTGGGGTGAAAAAACTGGTGTGATGACAAATTCCGAACGGGTGGTAACTCTGTGTTCAGCCTTCCGCCAACCGCCAAGAGAAGCGAAAGCAGATTGGGAAATTTTTGCAGAAGTTGGACGCAGATTAGGTTTTGAGAAAGAATTCGCCTTTGCTAACTCTGCTGAAGTTTATGCTGAGTTTGTCCAACTAACTAAAAACCGCCCCTGCGAGATGACAGGTATCAGTCACGCGCAATTACAAGCAGAAGGCCCGACTCAATGGCCTCATCCAGAAGAGAGCAGGGGGAGCAGAGGAGCAGGGGAAGCAGGGGGAGAAGCATCTGCAAATTGCTCTGGGAAACGATTATACACCAATCTCCGCTTTCACACTCCTGACGGACGCGCTCGATTTGGGGCATATTATTCCAAGGGATTGGCAGAACCACCAGACCCCGATTATCCGTTTGTGCTAACTAATGGACGACTTTACGGACACTGGCATACGCAGACACGCACCGGTCGAGTTGAAAAAATTTGCAAAATGCATCCCCAACCATTTATCGAAATTCATCCCCGTGATGCTGCTAAGTTAGGTATTGTAGATAACCAGTGTGTAGAAGTGCGATCGCGTCGCGGTCAAGCAAAGTTTCCTGCTAAAGTAACAAAAGCGATCGCACCTGGTACAGTTTTTGTCCCCATGCACTGGGGTTCCCTGTGGGCAGACAATGCCGAAGCTAACGCCCTCACCCATCCAGAATCGTGCCCCGATTCGTTGCAACCAGAATTAAAAGCCTGTGCGGTGCAGTTGATACCAATTTTGGTGGAAGTTCCCATCAAAAATCATCAACTCCAATCCTTACAATGGTAAGCTGCAAAGTGTCGCTCCAAAGCGATAATTTATAACCAGCAATAGGTAATTTCGTCAATAATCAATAGTCAATAGTTATTATCAGTTTTTATGACTCTCTAATTTTGACTGTTGCCAATTACTATATCTAAAGAAGTAAATTGTTAGTAACAAAGAGATTTACTAGACTTAATTTTAGCAATGGATAAATAATAAAAAATAGTTAGAAAACTTACAAAGCATAGCAAGGAATGGCACTAAGTTAAGACACAGCCCTTGCCCTGACTGGTTCCCAGCCTGGAGGCTGGGAGGCTCTGCCTCCAGTGGCTTAATGCTACGGTGTACACAAAAATCGAATTACCCCCCTTAATCCCCCGGATGCATTGGGGGAAGACTGGAAATCTAGTTCCCTCCCCTTTGCAAGGGGAGGGTTAGGGTGGGGTAAAACCTTGGTTAATCAGCTATTTCAGACTTGTGTGTACACCGTAGGTGACTTAATGAGAGGCAGCAGCCCTCTCGTAATACGTTCCCATCCTCCAGGCTGGGAACGAGGTAACACAAGACTTTGGGCTTTTAACAAGCGTGCCATTCGCATCAGCAAGTAATCTTTTTCCAATCCTCTAGATTTATCTATGGGATTTTATTTTAAAATCGGGTGCAGCATTATGAAAAAGTTACTCAGGGAAATTTTAAGAGCTACCAAAGACGAGAACTTCATGCACATCATTGAAAACATAGAAGTGCTAGTTTCTAAAGTTCTATCTATTTTCATGGTAATTGTAATTTTGGTAGCAATTACAGATTTAGGAATATTTATTTTCAAAGAATTATTTACAATCCCTTATGGGAAGTTTAACACAACACTGTATAAGGTTTTTGGTTTATTTTTAAATATTTTAATTGCCTTAGAAATCTTAGAGAATATTACAGCCTATTTACGAAGACACGTTTTTCAAGTTGAATTAGTTATTGTCACTTCTTTAATTGCTGTTGCCAGAAAAATTATTATTCTTGACCTAGAAAAAATTGGAGGTCTTGATATAATCGGTCTAGGTGTAGCTATTCTTTCCTTATCGATTAGTTATTTGATAATTCGTTCCAGTAATTCCAAAGATGCAAGTTAAGATAATTTGTAATTCGTAATTCGTAATGGGGATCTATACCCCGCCACAAAACTTGCCGCTACTCCCGATTGCCCATTCCTCATCCTCACCCATCAACTTTGGGTTTGTCCAACAATGACAGATTTCTTTCAATTTGAAGCAGAATTTGTTGATTCTTTGCGTTGCATCCCTATGCAGGTGCGTTGTAAATTAGATACCTGTGGCATCAAACTAAAATTGTCTGATTGGAATCAAATGGCTACAGATCAGCGTCAAGTTTTAGTCGAATTACCTTGCACTACAGAAACGGAAATTCAGTCTTACCGCGAGTATATCCAGCAATTAATCATACAACGTACAGGTATACCAGCTACAAAATTATCCATCGAACCTCATCCTGCATGGCTAGACTCTGCCATAGTGCCAGCTAGCCTTCAGGAAAAAGCTCAAGAAATAGGTGTAACCCTGACACAGCAAGACTGGACAGCATTAACACCCTTACAGCGTTTTGCCTTGATTAAACTCAGCCATCCAGGACATGAAAACAAAAATTTTAAGAGAGCGATCGCAGAATTTCATCTGCTTTAATTAGTCAATAGTCATTAACAAAACAAATCTGTAGGGTGGATTACACTTTGTTAACTTGCAGCCATCAAATGATACATTAAAACACAATTAGTGTTGTAATGTATCAAAAATTCATGTAGATGTTAACGACTAAAATAACTGATTATAAATTAATATTTACTTTATAACAATTAAAAATAAGGGTAAAAAATATGGCTGCAAAGAAACTTTTGATGCTTGTTGGCGACTATGTAGAAGACTATGAAGTGATGGTGCCTTTTCAGGCATTGCAAATGGTAGGACACACTGTTCATGCAGTTTGCCCCGACAAAAAAGCTGGCGACAAAGTGCGGACAGCAGTTCACGACTTTGAAGGAGATCAGACTTATAGTGAAAAACCCGGACACAATTTCACTTTAAATGCTACGTTTGCAGAAATAGAAGCCTCAACCTACGATGCCTTAGTCATTCCCGGAGGACGCGCACCAGAATATATCCGCTTGAATCAGCAGGTGCTAGAAATCACCCGTCACTTTGCCCAAACGAATAAACCGATTGCTGCCATCTGCCACGGCTTGCAGATATTGGCGGCGGCTGATGTACTGCAAGGTAAGCGATGTACTGGCTACCCCGCTTGTAGCCCAGATATCAAGAGTGCTGGAGGGATCTATGTTAATATCCCTGTCGATCGGGCAATAGTTGATGGTAACTTGGTGACAGCACCAGCTTGGCCGGCTCACCCGCATTGGCTAGCAGAATTCCTCACAGTACTTGGAACTAAGATTGAACACCCAGAACTGACTACAGTTGTTTGAGGCAAGATACCAGAAATCTTTTGGTTAAATCTTCATAACAGTTTCTTTCCCCACTCCCAACACCAAAAGAGCTTTGGCAAAAACAACTGACAACAGACGACTGAAAATTATATATTTTTAAAATGGAACTAAATGCAGTAAAAAATACTATTTTTTAATAAATTGCAGTAGCTTTAATTTGCCGCTACGATGTCAAAAGTAGAGCATCGAGACAAACTGATTTATCCGCCTAAGAAGCCACTTTTAGGACAAACTCTCAGCAGATGGAATACTTCTTTACATGAGGTGAAACAATTTGGAATTTTGCATCAATAATTTTAAATTTCTTAGCAGTAAGTGAAGCTATAGTGGATTTAGCAATGCTGCTGCTAATGTGGCTAAGGTTAGTCCTGCTGCCAAATTATGTGAAGAATTAGTTTAGAAACGCACTTCTTATCGATGACAGGCAAAAACGCAAGACATAATGCATTTCTGCGGCTAGTGTCTGGTAATGGGGCAGCTTTGGGAGCAGAATCTCGCTACTCCCTGCCCCCCAGTAAAGAGATGGTAATTGGACGCGACCCCAGCTGCCAAGTTGTCTTGGATGCCATGACGTACCGAATGGTGTCTCGTCGTCATGCAGTGGTTCGTCCCCTCTCTCTATCCCCAGATAGCAAATTTAGCTGGGTGCTTTGTGACTTGAATAGTGCTAATGGCACTTATTTGAATGGACAACGCTTATATGAATGTCAGGAATTGCACCCAGGCGATCGCATTTCTCTAGGTGCTGATGGGCCACAATACATTTTTGAATACGAGTATACCTCACTGACTCCGGCAACGACAGTCAACCAAATTACACCACTGCCTTCGGCAACAAACTACCACAACCACACGCAATTAAAGCAGCCAGATTCTGTTAGTTTCACCCAACTTTTTCCGATTATTTCCACTGGTAAAGATTTAACTAGTAAAGCTTACCTCGTACCGGGAATACTGACCGTAATTTTTGTGGTGCTGATGTTCGCTACAGTCGGTCGTCCCCAAGCTAATCAAGTGATCGTAGCAAGTTACATCGCCTTCGCTGCCTACTATTTTGTTTACCAACTTTGCGGTAAACAAAAGCCTTGGTGGGTGCTAATGGCTACATCATTGGGGACAATCCTGATTTTGCTCAGTCCGTTGTTGGATCTATTTATTTTCGTATTTCGCGGCATCCTACCTGGAAGCTTGCCCACACCCCAAGAATCTATTACCTTCACAGAGTTACTGGTGCGGATGTTTTTTGGCGCTGGGTTGATGGAGGAATTACTCAAGGCATTACCTGTACTAGGGGCTTTTGCCATCGGGAGAATGTTGTCTTCACCTTGGCGGGAACGCATCGGCATCTGGGAACCTCTAGATGGCATTCTCCTGGGTACAGCTTCTGCTGTGGGCTTCACTCTCTTAGAAACCCTCGGTCAGTATGTACCTGATATAACTCAAAATGTCACGCAACAGGTGGGTATAGGGGCTGCTGGTCAACTGGCAGGTTTACAACTGCTAATTCCGCGAATTTTAGGCTCTGTAGCCGGACACATGGCTTATAGTGGCTACCTGGGTTATTTTATCGGGTTAGCTGTCCTCAAACCTAGTAGAAGTTGGCAAATTCTCTCTATTGGTTATCTGAGTGCCTCTGCACTCCACGCTCTGTGGAATGCTACAGGATCGATCAATGCCTTGCTGTTGGTAGTTGTTGGGGTGTTATCTTATGCATTTTTGATGGCGGCAATTCTCAAAGCACGGGCGCTGTCACCGACGCGATCGCAAAATTTTGCTACCCGATTTCTTGGGCCAAAGTAGGGGAGATTAACAATTCAAAATTCAAAATGACGCTCGCAGACTCGCTAACGCTGCGCTAACAAAATTCAAAATTAAAGACGTTTTCAGACGGGGATTTAAACCCCGACTGAAAATGATGCTACCTGTAGAGGTAGGGGTCTTAAATCCTTGGATTTACGATAAAAAACTCTCAATGCTTGAGTATTTACCTCTTGGGATAGATGGCCTAATTTGAAAATCAGCGTAGTGTAAATTTATTATGGAGTAATTATACCTAGAAAAACAAAAATCATAAAGCTTCTTGCGAAAGTCTTGATTTTTGACTCTTTTTTGCGTAGGGCAACCAACATCTTTGCAAAACACACCTCTAAACAGAGTAAATGCAAAGCGCGGGTTACGCGAACACAATGAACGGATAAGGAAAACTTTTTCTATTCCCTACTCCCCATATTTCTCTACGAGAGGCTGCGTCAACGACTGTGCTACCTCGACAAGCTCGGCACAAGTCAGTACAAGTTCCCCATTCCCGATTCATACTTCAGGCTGAGACTTGTTAAGTTCGGTAAAAGCATAAGAAGCGATCGCTAAACTAACCTTTGCTTTCTCTACTTCTGATAAAGCTGTCCACTCGCTATTTTGCAGATTTCTGAGTGCAGATGCCGCATTTTGTGATTCGCTACTTCGCATGGCGTAAGCAAAAGGACGAGCTAAAACGATCAGATCCTCTGTTCCCCAAGTTGGTAGTACACTCTGAACGCACTCAACTAGTTGCTCGCTAATTAATTGACGAGCCGCGAATATCTCAGCAGCTTTGGTGGCGATGGTATTGAGCAATATTTGGGGTACACAGGCGGAAAAATTAGTACGTAATATTTCTTGAAGGTTAAGTACTACTGCCTGTTGGAGGTGATGATTTTCGTCTGGTGTAGGAGTGATACCAGACCAAAGTGTATCTAGATGTCCGTAAAAATCTTGCGATCGCCTCATCAGTTCTTCATCAAGCAAACCTTCCATTCCAAACTGTTGTTCTAGTTCCTGAAAATAAGCTTCTGATTCATCATCACCCGGATTCCAGGGATAGTTAGCATCCTCTGGTTCTAATAACGCTTCTAATAACTCTAAATCTACTTGAGATGGCAAAGATGAGAAAGTGTCTGAGCCATTAATTTTGTGAGCCATATTTTCTTCCCTCATGATTATTTGGTGGTATTGACAGCTACAACTCCTCAGAAGAGATTTCCGCAAAAAAAGTTGATTTCTTGTGCAAAAAAAACAGATTTTAGAAGTTGATACTTAACACAAAAATCTATTTATGCAATGGCTTTGCTAGGAGTCCTGAATAATAAACTCCCAGGTTTCACCCCTAGCACTTCCAAACTTTAACTGCATTCCCGATTTCAAAGGGACTTCCTCTCGGAGGATTTGTTGCCAACCATTAGGGCCTAAAAACCAGGTTGTCCCGTAGGTGGAAAAATCTTGCAAATAATAAGTTCGCACCAGTGTAGCATCTGTAAGAGTGTTGCGGCAGAAGATTTCGGCGTGGCGTTTGGATACAGATGGTTCGGGGATGACGATATCATTGTCTTTCGTGCGACCGATGCGGGTAACTCCATAACGCAGTACCCAAGTTTTACCTTTGGGAGTGAGCGATCGCAAACTTGCAATTGGAAGCGAGGAACCGACATCAGGAATGGCTGTATCTGGTAGTTCGGTAATACCTTCATCCAGATTCTTAATCAGTTCGCCATTAAAATCTGGATGCAGGTAGAGAACAGGCAAAGTCCAGGCAGGTTGATTAAATTTATACAATGTTAACAACTCTTGCCTTGCCTGTGCTACGGCTTCATCAATTGGCTTGTGCGATCGCAAAGCTTCGGTAAAGGCTTGAATAAAACTGTGGCTTTCGTGGTCAGCAATTTCATCGCGCATCCCCAAAACCGCAGGTACACCGTGACGAATCAGTACTTCTGCTAAACTGCTGGCAGGGATAGCTTGATGATTGATTGCAGCTGGTTGTGCGCCCCAACAGGCGTTGAAAACTGCTAATTTTACACCTGTACGGGTCAAGACTTGCGCCAATTCTATGCCGTTGAGGGGCATATCTTGGCGCAAAAACAGTAACCCTCCGTCTGGATCTGGCAAACCGTGTCCAGCGTAAAAGAAAACATTGTATTCTTTAGTTTCTAATTCATCAATCAACTGTTGTGGAGTTGGTTGGATGAGTTGATTCACTACACAAGGCGCGTATCTTTGGGAATTACCAGGTGTATCTACCAAAGCTTGCTGTAAGATAGCGGCTTCTTGTTCTAGTTGCAGCTTGTCATCATGACCTAAAACCAGCAGAATACTTAAAGCTTGGTCAGTTCGCAAATGCGGTAAAGCGTCAACTTCAGTAGTGGTGCGACTAAATAGCAAATCTTGCGAGAGAGACATCGCCGATTGACCAGGCTCACGCTGCATAATTTCCCAAGGGAAAGCGATCAGATCCGGGTCACGAATTTCTAGTCGAAAACGCAAACGTGTATGCTGACCCATAGCAATACCGCGACTGCGTTCTAAACTACCAAGAATTTGCCCGTCGAATACCCAGCGCCATAAATTCATTCCCAAGTATTGCATCAGACGACTGCTGTAGGGGCCAGTAGTTTGACCCGAAGGCGGTGAAATCCAATCTATGGGGAGTGGGTTGACCTTTTGAGATGTTGAGTTTGGGGGAATATCTAGGTGACTATGACCAGCAAACATCTGCTGCCATTCTTGCCATACTTGGGTCAGTTCAACAGGCCATACACAGTCACGTAAAACGTAGCCACTGGGATAGGGAGCCTTGACCACCCAAATAGCGAAGTTGTCAGTGCCAGTGTTTACGAGACGGGCGATCGCCAAATTCAGGGATGGCATGGATTCATTAAACTAAAAGCTAAAAAAATAATTTCAAGAGAATTCAGAATTCAGAATTCAGAATTCAGAATAAATGAGTGGGAGATTTAAACCCGACATTAATTGTTTTGCACTGAGTTTCGACTGCGCTCAACTACCGCCGATCGTTGTGTTGTATATAAATTCATTCTGAATTCTGACTCCTGACTCCTAAATTCTGTTTTGATAAAAACTCCCCAAGGTGAAAATTTTTTACTCTTTTACCTCGCAAATTTTTTACTCTAGTTGTTACCTGTTATTATTCCAGGTTTTCACAAGTTTATCGAGTATTTGATTAAGTTGGACTGGTATCAGGTGGTTCGGTAACTGGCGGTTGCGTGACAGTTCTACATGGATTTGGTACGTCTGATTGTACAATAATGCCAAAACGGTTGATTTGGGAGGAGTTTAGCAATACTGTTGCGGGCAAAGGTTTTGAATTTGCTGGAACTGAATTAGTTACGGCTGGGGTATTAGAATTAGCTGGAGTTTGTGTATTTTTATTGGCACAGACTCGCATAGACACCAAAAAACTCCCAGAAGCAGGATTTGGATTTGATTTTTTCTCAATAACTTCTAAAAAAGTCCCACGGGGAAGTGATTTGTTGTTTCCCAAGGAGATGTCATTATTAGTTTGAATTACCCAACCAGGAGAAAGATTAGTCAGCGATCGCGGTGTAGGTGTCGCTTCGATGCCAGGGTTTTGAGTTTGTAATGGATTGGAAAAAATTGGAGAAGCACCTGATGGCGATCGCAGTTGCTTAACGAACAATCCTAAAAAACCTGCTGCTAGCACAAATATTAATGGAACTATCCACTGTAGGGGGAACTGGCGAGCTTTAGCAGGTTCGGTGTCTGGAATCACCTGAGTCTTGTGATTTGGGCTGCCTAAAACTGTCGGAGCTGTCGCCTTGGATGTTAAATCAACAGTTTTGGCAGAATAACTTTGGGGAATCACTGCTTGGATAGTAATTTCTGGTTCCCAATATTGGACTTGATAGTGAACTAAAGCGACGGTGACATTATCGTGTCCATTTTTAGTATTAGCAATTTCGACTAATCGATCGGCAACAGTGGCTATATTTGCTTCCCCAACTAGAATCGGCAAAATTTCTGTTTCCCAGTATTCTTCCACGCGATCGAAGTCACTCAAACCATCGGATGTGAGCAGAAAAACAGCATCTTCATCGAGCATAAACCGTCCCGATGTGGGATGCAATGAACTGCTAGACCCCATCCCCAAAGCTTGAACGAGAGAGCCAGCCGCACTCTGTTGTACTGCCTCGCGGTAAATGGCATAACCTAGTCGCACTTCGCGGGAGGCGACATCATCATCGAGGGTAACTTGATAACAGCCGTGGCGTGTAATCCAGTAGGCACGACTATCGCCGACGTGGGTAATGTACATTTCATGAGCAACAGGTAATGCCATGACTAAAGTTGTACCCATGCGCTGACGACCTTGGCGATTTTCACCGTCATTGCGCTGACTGATTTTGTCATTGGCCATTGCCACTGCCTTATCTAGGTCATTTAACAGCAGTTCCGGGTCTATGTGGTCGTAGGGAACCTTTGTTAGTTGCTGTACCTGCTGCTGGATGGTTTCAATGGCTAAATTTGAGGCGACATTGCCACCCTCATGTCCACCAATGCCATCACAGACAATTGCTAAGGCTGTTGGCTGGGGTGGTTTGCTCACCAGAGTTCCACTGGGAGGGCTACAGGCATCTTCGTTCCGTTGGCGACTTGGCCCGGTGTCGGTTTTGGTGATAATCTGGATCGTGGGTGTTTGCGATCGCCCTAACCCAGCCAGTCCCCGATCTAAAACTCCGATTAATTGATCGGTTGAATTAATTTCTCCCTGAATTAAAGCCAGGCTCACGCGATCGACAAATTCTGTTATAGCTGGTTTGGCAGTGCTGACCAACTGTTGCCAAAATCCACCTAATTGGGGTAATTCTGGTGATGTGGCGCTGTCGAAACGCAGTTCTAACAACCGGACTAACGATCCTTCTACCCGTAATACATCAGAGTCAAGTAAGCTAGAGGCGACACCTTCACTCACAAGAGGTTGCCACAGATGAGCTATTTGCCATAACCAATTTAGTTGGCGCATCGATGTTGCATCACGCCAAGCGGTAGTTAATTCGCTGCCCAATTGCACTTGTTGGGTAGTGTCATCTACTAATAATGGCGGTTTTTCTAAGAGTAATATTTCTCGTTCGGAAGACCCGTCAGCAACAAAAAGCACTCCATATACCTGTGGTACGTGTAAACGGTAGGGAATCAGTCTCAGGTAGGCTTTTAGAGGCTGCAAATTATGTAACTCAGGCGTTAGCGATAAGAAACCGGGCTTCGTATCTAAAAGAAGAAATTTATCAAGGATTAAATAGCGATCGGCTAATATTTCTCCAGGGCTACCCACACTTGGGCTATCTACCACAGCCCAGAGATAATTTTTGGGTAGCGGCGTGGAACATCGCTGGCAAAACTTGTGAGTCAGGGGGTTGGCAGCCTGACAATTTTCGTTTGGACAGTGGAGCGTTGCCGCGTCATTTTCCATAGTTTTCGCACCGATCAGCGATTGGCAATTTCTTTAATAGCATTAGTAGGGACAATCTAGACCGCTCATCTTTCTTAAACTTGACATATCCAGACTTTAGATGATGATTTTAGCTGGCGGATATCAGCAGGTGCTAATACAAAACTTATCCAAAAAATACGCTCCTAAGTCAACCCTACAGCCTAATCATAGCTTCTATTGCCCTGTGACTCTCCATCGCCAAAGCAACTAACCCAACCCTGTCACCAAAGCATAACCCAAGCATAACTGCATGATTTGCTTTTGCTAAATTATCCCATCATCAACAAGCAGATCATTTTGCTATTTATTTAGTTTATAAGTAGGATAGCAAGAATTAACTTTAATTAAGAATTAAGAATAGCAAATATTAATTTTGGCAAAAGTACCTGATAAATCCAGTGGCTCTAAAAATCTCTTGAGGACTGGTGTTAGTGGATAGGGAGGGTTGAGCCAGTGCTGAGTTAAGAAGTAGACTTATGAATCGTTCCAATCTAAGCCGAGGCACTTTTAACTCAGCACTCTTGGTACAGAAGGGTTCAGCTAGCCCGCTACTAACTCATTTGCTTATTGTTTATCGTCAATGGCAACTTGAGGGACTCCCATACTGTAGTTGGTAACACGGGCAGAAAGATTGTAGCTGACTTCGCCGAGTTGCAGGAGCGATCGCAGATAATGCTCTAAGTCTGATCCTACACGGCGCAAGTTATAGTCTGTGAGGTCTGCGCCACTAGATGCTTCTACTAGTTCATCAAATTTTCGATAAATTTTTTGCAGTGCATCTTCATTCCAATTAAATTCGTTATCTGGGTCAACATCTAAGGTTAAGACTTGTTGACTAGGAACTAGATCGCCATCCCGGTCAATTTCACCTGCAAAAATGCGGATATGCCGGGTTGTGGACTTGAGCAGCATCGGGTTATCCATAAAAAGGTGTAAGATTTGCGTGAATTACACTGAAATTATTGTAGACGTTATCTTCGAGCTTGAATGCTCTCAATTTCAAAGCTTTGAATGCAGTTTCAAAAGGCTATATTGGATGGGCATAAGTAAAAATATCACCTTTACTGATTAGTTTGCTACTTCTGTTATGAGTTAAAGATATATTTAGTTGCTAGTACTGACAGTAGTCGAATTATTTTTCTGTAAAAATTAATGGGGAGAGTATTTTCATTTGCTGTACTAATCTTAACTACTGCTAAGATTTTGAGACTCAATCAAGCCCAAAAGACAGTAGGGGAAAGCACTTGGCAGGAATAATTTGATCTGTGTACATTTTTTTTAGAGAACAAAAATTTTTACATTAATAATTATGCCGAGCAATTTCTCCTAGATTTTCTATTGCAAAAAACGTACATCAAGTAATTTTACTGAATAGCGCTACATCGACTGCTGGCTTTAATAAACTCAAAAAAATTAAGCGGTTTTACTTACGTATAAACACCAAAATTAGAGTAACAAGTCAAACTGTTGTTGACGTTTACATAAAGTTGATGTAAAAACCTTTAAAAAGGTTGCACAACTTCTTACAGAAACTTTATTGTGTAGAATCTTAAAAACTGAATAATAGTTATGGCTTACCATAAGCTACATCTGGCACAAAAAAGTCAAAATCTAGACACTGAAAATCTAGCTTGAAAATACACCACAGGAGAGTGAAATAGAATACAAAGGTGATTGATGAAGAAAAATTCTTAATTCAAGCACTTTGGATTCAAAAGAGATATAAAGAATTTTGCTGGACATCTACCTCCTTGCCCTCATGACAACCAAGTAAAGGAATCTCAATAGTTATGAACTCCAAAGCATTGCCACGCCAGATAAATAATCTCGAAGTAGGTGTTTATGAGTGCGAAATCCATCTCAAATTCCGGTTGATTGAGGAAAAGAGTCTATTAAGCGATCGCGAACAACTCTTACAGGTGCTACTTGATGCTTTAACTGAAGGTTCCGATGACTTTCTAGAAACGCTACAAGCGTCCGTTAAAGCCCAGGAAGTATCTGAGATTAAAGCTTCACCCCAAATGCGCCGTCAGCTAATGCGCTTGCGTAATGTTGCTGAAAATTATCCCACTTAAAGGTGTAATTTAAGTAGTAAAAAAACGTGAATTGGGCATCAAATCAAATGTTGATCCCACACCCCTGTTGCCATAAAAACTAAGCAGTCAGTAGATTTCATAAAATTTCATAAAATATTGTGATTTCTACTTTGTGAAAGTCTTATTTAGCAGCACAAAGTCCCAGGAACAGTTTCCGCTATTAAAAACTTTGTAGCAAAGGTTACTGGTAGAATCTGAAAGCAAATTCAGCCGGGTGCATTTTACCGAGTTTTTATCAAAACATTGCAGAATAATAAAACCCTGTGTCTTTACAGATGGGGAATTGGACAACCAGGCGCAAATCTAATGAAAACCTAAAAGACCAAAGTAAAAATAGATCACCTTTCTTTTAGCTTTTTGCTGAAGCTAAGTGCCTGATTTGCTGAAATACTTATGTTTTATATATTACTGGTAATAGGTCATGGTTTCGCAGCCAGTTACCTATTACCGATTGCCCAGGAGTAGGGGAGATGAGGAAGTAGGGGAGATGAGGAAGCAGTGGAAGCAGGGGAAGCAGAGAGATAAATAAAACTCCTAACTCCTAACTCCTAACTCCTAACTCAGCACGGGCTAAACCTTAGCTATCCGCTAACAGCACTCCTAATGACAAATGACAAATGACAAATGACCAATGACTATTTAGCAAGACCGTGTTCGAGAGCAAAACGAACTAACTCTGTACGGCTATTGGTGCCGGTTTTACTAAATAAACGGCTGACGTATTTTTCTACATTGCGGACGCTGGTTTCTAAGCGACGGGCGATTTCTTTGTTCATCAACCCTTCAGCGACTAAATTTAAAACACTTTGTTCTCTGGGAGTCAAATCAATTTTAAAAGGGGCTGGCGATTGAGAAATAGCATTTCTTTGAGTTAACAATGCCTTAATTTGGGCAATCTGATTGGCTAGTTCAGCAAGATCGGGGGTTTCGCCGTCTTCTCCCGTACTTGCGGCTTTAGCGGCGCGGCGGGCTAGCAAATTTTCGACTATAGCCACTAACTCATCTGGATCGAAGGGTTTGGGTAGATAGGCATCAACACCAGCATGATAGCCTTGGATGCGATCGCCTGTCATACCTTTAGCAGTTAAAAATACTACCGGTAGAGCTTGGAAACGGGGATCTTCTCGTAGTTGCTTCAGGAACTGATAGCCATCCACTTGAGGCATCATCACATCTGAAATCACTAAGTCAGGTGTATTCAGCTGCATCCATTCCCAACCTTCAAGGGCGTTACTGGCGACTTGAACGCTGAAACCGCTCTCTTGCAAATAATCTTTCACGGCTTCCCGTATCCCTGGTTCATCATCCACCAGTAACAATTGTGCTGACATTTAAAATTCCCTTAAGTTTACCTTTCCAATTTAGCGAAAGTTGGTAGGCATTGAACAACTTGAATTCACCTCTACCGCCCCCAAAGCTTTTAAAGTTGATATCTCTGCCTCCGTCAACCCTTTTACCCTATTAACAAGGAGCGTCATTATGAATATTATCAATTAGGAATTTTTTAATTGAAGAAGAATTCAGAAGTCAGAAGTCAGAATGGGCTAAACGCCCCGCTATCGCTAACAGGAGTCAGAATAAATTAGTGGGGGATTCAAACCCGCCACTAATTGTAGACCGCTAAATTTTCAATGTTTAGGGGGTTTTAAACCCGTTTATTCATTCGCCACTCGCACAGAACTCAATTCTGAATTCTGGCTCCTGACTCCTGAATTCTGTTTTGATAATCCTTACCATTGAGGATTTTGCATAATTAATGCCTCTGCTGCCGAGCTATTTAATGGAACTGAGAAAAAATGTCCTTGGCTATATTTACAGTTTAACTTTCTTAGAAGTACTAGTTGCTCTTTTGTCTCTACCCCTTCGGCAAGCACATCCACACCTAGCTTGTGTGCCAAGGTGACAATTATCTCAATAATTTCTAAATTTTTACTATTTGTGGCCATTGTGCTGATGAAAGAGCGGTCAATTTTCAACACACTAATCGGAAAGTTATAAAGACCACCTAATGAGAAATAGCCCGTACCAAAGTCATCAATTGATAATTCAATGCCCATCTCTCGAAGTTGGAAGATTGCGGTAGTTACCTTATCGCCATTTTCCACAATTGCGTTTTCAGTAATCTCTAGCATTAGACTGCCAGCATCAAGACCAGTTGAGTGCAAAATTTGCCCAATCTGCTCAATCAAATCCGGCTGAGAAAATTGCTTAACGGAGAGATTAATACTAATTTTCTCTAGTAAGTTGGAACGATGGTATACCCGCCAAGCTTGCATCTGGCGGCAAGCTTCATGGAACGCCCATTTGCCAATGGAGAAAATTAGTCCAGTTTCCTCGGCTAGGGGAATAAAATCTGCTGGATTAAGCAGACCGCGCTCTGGATGCTCCCAGCGCAATAGAGCCTCAAAACCTAAAATAGAGCCACTAGTGAGCGAAACAATCGGTTGGTAATAAACCTGAAATTCTTGGCGTTCAATTGCTCGGCGCAAATCAGTCTCTAACCGCAATCTCGCCAGAGCATTAGCATACATATCTGAGTTAAATAGCTCATAACGCGCTCTACCTAGCATCTTGGCTCGGTACATTGCTGTATCGGCATCCCTCAACAGTTCTTCTGGGTGTTGATAGTCTACTGTCGAACTCAAGGCGATGCCAATACTTGCTGTAATGAAGACTTCTTGTCCTTCAAGCTCAATGGGTAAGGCTAGTTCCTGTTGAATCCGTTCAGCCACTGTAATGGCATCTGACACATGATGGATTCCCTCAAGCAGGATTGTAAATTCGTCTCCCCCAAGTCGTGCTGCTGTATCTATGGAGCGTACACATATTTCTAGTCTACTTGCTATTTCAAGTAGAAGTTGGTCTCCATTCAGGTGTCCAAGACTGTCATTAATCACCTTAAAGCGATCTAGGTCGATAAATAGCACAGCATATAGATAATCTGAATGCCGTTTTGAATAATTTATCGCATGTGTTAAACGGTTCATAAATGCAACGCGGTTTGCCAGACCCGTCAGTGCATCGTGAAAGGCAAGGTGCAGTAGTTTTGACTCGACTCGCTTACGCTCTATAATTTCATTTAACAATTTCTGATTTGCTTTTACCAGTTCTGCTGTCCGTTCTACCACCCGTATTTCTAACTCACTGTAAGCTTGGTGCAACATTTCTTCAGCTTGTTTACGTTCAGTGATATTGCACACCACCCAACGCCAACCAAGCTGCTTCCCATCGAAGTCGTAGACTACAGACGCTTTCACACTAGCAGGGAAAGACATTCCTCCCCGTGGCTGTAGATGAATTTCCCAGTTCAGTATCTCCTGCAAATTGTTTATTTGACAGCTAAAGGACTGGCGGTCTTGTTGAGCAATAAAAAGAATTAATGGTTTACCTACTAAATACTTTTGTTGGACACCGAGCAAAGTTGCTGCTACATTGTTAGCCTCTTGAATTGTCCCGTCGGTATTAGTTACCAAGTAACCATCTGGAGCAAATTCAAACAAATCTTGATAACGCTGGCGCTCTTTCTCTACTGCCACTCGTGTTACCTTTAACTCCTCGGAGGCTGTCAATAGTTCTTCCATTATGGTGTTAAGTTCCTCGAAAGCCTCTGTTATTATCTCTTGTTGGGAGTTTGGCTTAGTTCCATCGCATTCTAATATTTCCTCTATCTGTGAATACAATTGCTCTATCTGCTGGCTAAATCCATCGACTTTCATGTTGGTTGGTCAACTCACAAAACTAATGAAGCGTGGCTGTGAATAAAAAGAGCAGGAGAAGCAAACCCCATGATTTTCTCAAAGCTTCACACGCTATTGAGTAGACAAGGAGTAGGTTACTTGCAAGAGTGGACACTCTATAAATAAATATGAAAGAACTTGGTTTTTTGATTCACTAACTTATTTATAGGAATCTGATTTGATTGATGACAAAAATTAGTTATTCTAGTCTGCGTTAGAGGGAACGTCGTAACGTACCAAACCATTCTAAACGGTGCTATATTCTCGGCGCTAACACAACACTAGTTCGCTAAAGTCGGGAAACCTGCTCACACAAGTGACTCCCTTCGTGTCTTTTCAACAATCAAATAAGAACCGTATATATTCAATGATGAGAAAGAAATCAATTTTGTACAGGCTCAAATCAAATTTTCACCCTATTCAGTTGCCACAAACTTGTCCAATAACGACTAATATGCAAAGTTGCAGCAAGCCTTACCTACTGAAATTTTTATTTTATTTTTTTATTAAATACAAGGTATTGAAGTTAATACTCTATAAGTAACACCATATTTGCTTCCCCTGTTTTTGGCAATACTTCTTAAGTAAGATATATTCGCTTTTATGAGCTAAGGAAAGAATAAGGGTGTCAGTCAATGCTTTTGGGCTGACAGGAGCATTTTTGCTTAGGTGTTGCTGAATTCAGGTGTGAAAATGATTTTGCATGATTTCAAAACCTTTGTAGAGACGTTGCAATTGCTAGTCTCTACACCAAGATTTATCGAACAGAATTCAGGAGTCAGGAGCCAGAATCAATTAAGTATGGTTTTACACTATGCTTAATTGTAGACCGCCTATAGAGGCGGGGGTATTAAACCCATTTATTCAGACGCGACGCTCTCTACGAGACGCTAAAAGCGAACGACGACTCGCTAACGCTGCGCTATCCACTTTTTCGTTCAGAATTCAATTCTGAATTCTGGCTTCTGACTCCTGAATTCTGTTTTGATAAATTTAGTTGCTCTGTATCCTTTTCGTTTTCGGTTATTATTGCTTAAACAAAATCTGTAATTACTGAGATAAATAACATTTTTTACACACAAAATCAATTTGCGTTTCAGGCTTCTTAGAGATAAAAACTCTACTAAACCCTTATTTTCTAAGTCATTTATACAGATAGTATAGGCGTATTTATCAAACTTGAGATGTAATATTTACTACTACTTAAAACTAAAGTAGTTCAAATTACCCATGACTACTGAGATTAAGATTTGCTAACGTAGTCTTAACATATTGAAAAATTTGCTGAGAAAGCTGAGAAAGTAGCAGCCGATACTAATCTAATTTTTAGTGTTGGTTCTTTCTCATCCAGAGATGTGGCGTTTTGGTGTGTTAAGAATATATATTTTTCTTTCAGAGGGGGTTATGGTTGTAAATTTGGCCCGTACTACAGCTTCGGCAGAACTTTTAAAGCAAGTATTCCGTAACATTGATGCACATAGTTGTCCAAGGTTATTTAACTTTCACATGCACACTATCTACTCGGATGGAAGGTTGCAGCCGAGTGGATTGATGGAACAGGCGATCGCTATTGGGTTAAAAGGGTTAGCGATCACCGATCATCATGGTATTGTCGGCTATCAAGCGGCACTTGCTTGGTTAGAAGACTGGAAGTGGAATAATCCTGATGCAACGACTCCTCACCTGTGGAGTGGCGTAGAAATCAATGCCAACCTTTTGAATACAGAAGTTCACATTTTGGCTTACTCTTTTGCAACAGACCACCCTAGTATGAAACCCTATCTGCAAAGAAGGCCGACTACAGGGCAAGAATATCAGGCAAGTAACGTGATTGCCGCTATTCATCAAGCTGGGGGATTGGCAGTTCTGGCTCATCCTGCTCGTTACAAGCGATCGCTTTTTGACTTAATTCCAGCTGCGGCTCAAAACGGGATCGATGGCGTGGAAACTTTCTATGCCTACAATAACCCTAACCCTTGGAAACCCAGCACAGTGGAATCGGAACAAGTGCAAAAATTAGCTGATGAATACTTTCTATTCAATACCTGTGGTACTGATACCCACGGTTTGAGTCTTCTACAACGCTTGTAAAGATGAATCCATTTTTTTGAAATCTCCTGGTTCAATCTACCAGGAGGTTATCTTTTTTTTGAGATGTTCAATAGTCAATTTGTTTTATTAAAGTTAATTTCAAGAGATTGAGAAGCAATCATGATTGTTTCTTTGGCAGCTTTTTCCTGACGTTCACTGTAGCGGTCTGTGAGATAATCAACTTTGTCACGCAATAGCAAGGTAAATTTGTAAAGTTCTTCCATAACATCGACAATGCGATCGCGGTATGGTGAATCTTTCATAGTCCCGTCTTCATTAAACTCCTCGTATGCTTTAGCCACTGAAGATTGATTAGGGATAGTGAACATCCGCATCCAGCGTCCAAGAATTCTTAATGTGTTGACGGCATTAAAAGACTGAGATCCACCACTCACTTGCATGACTGCCAAAGTTCTGCCTTGAGTCGGGCGAACGGCTCCAATAGTGAGGGGAATCCAATCGATCTGGTTTTTCATAATGCCGGAAATTTGACCGTGCAACTCTGGGCTAGACCAGACCTGTCCTTCTGACCACAAGCTTAATTGGCGCAACTCCTGCACCTTTGGGTGGGTGTCGGGTACGCTGCCATAAATCGGCAGTTCACGGGGATCGAAAAACTTTACCTCTGCCCCAAATTCTTCAATGATGCGTGCGGCTTCTTCTGCTAATAAGCGACTATAGGAACGCTCACGCAGGGAACCATACAAAAATAAAATTCTGGGGGGATGGTCAAATGTCGTCATGGTAATTCCTAATTCACAGACTCAATTAATTGAGTGACTCGTTCTTTAATCTCATCGCGGACTGTCGGAAAAATTTCGGGTTGTTCTGCTGGATCGTCTAACTGCCAATCTTCAAAGACTTCGCGTGTCACCCACTCCGGCGGCAAATTTATGCCACAGCCACACAAAGAAATCACGACATCAAAATCTTGTGCTTGAAAATCACTCAGGGGTTTGGAGTGTTGATCGGTAATATCGATACCAATTTCTTTCATGGTGGCGATCGCTTCTGGTCTAACCTGACTTGCTTCTAAGCCAGAACTAATTACTTCAATCTTTCCTTTACCAAGAGTTTTGGCAAAACCTTCAGCCATTTGGGAACGGGCAGAATTTTTTTTGCAGACAAACATTACACGTTTCATGGTTCAACTCCTGGGAATAATTTGACTAAATTTAAAAGGTTCTCGGTTCAGATGGCGAAAAATAACGTTTCTCTAACCAGAAAGCAACATTCACCAGACCAATCAATACAGGCACTTCCACCAGAGGCCCGACGACGGCAGCAAAAGCAACACCCGAATTAATGCCAAACACTGCGATCGCAACTGCAATTGCCAGTTCAAAATTATTTCCTGCCGATGTAAACGCCACACTTGCGGCTCTAGAATAGTCTGTTTTAATCCGCCAAGCCATGTAAAAGCTGACGAAAAACATGATGATGAAGTAGACGATCAACGGAATTGCAATTTTGACTACATCCAAGGGAATTTGAACAATTAAATTCCCTTTCAAGCTGAACATCACGACGATTGTAAATAATAGAGCAATCAGCGTGATCGGGCTGATTTTAGGTACAAATTCTTCGTGATACCACTGCTTACTCTTGGCTTTCACTAAGAAGTAACGAGTGAAAAATCCAGCTAAAAAGGGAATACCGAGATAGATAAACACACTTTTGGCAATCTCAGCAATGCTGACATTAACAACACTGCCTTGTAACCCAAATAGTGGCGGTAGTACAGTGATGAAGAACCACGCATAAGGACTATAAAATATGACTTGAAAGATACTGTTAAAGGCAACTAATCCAGCCGTGTATTCTGTATTGCCTCGTGCCAAATCGCTCCACACAACTACCATTGCAATACATCGGGCTAATCCAATCAGGATCAATCCCGTCATGTATTCTGGATAACCGTGTAAGAAGATAGTCGCCAGAGCAAACATCAAAATTGGCCCAATTATCCAATTTTGAACTAGTGAAACACCAAGAATTTTTCCGTTGCGAAATACATCCCCTAATTCTTCATACCGCACCTTGGCTAAGGGCGGATACATCATCAAAATTAACCCAATTGCGATCGGTATATTGGTTGTTCCCACTTGGAACTGGTTAATAAAGGCTTCTACTCCCGGAAAGAAATAGCCCAGACCAACACCGATCGCCATTGCTAAAAAAATCCACAAGGTTAGGAAGCGGTCAATAAAGGAGAGGCGTTTTGAAGTCTTTTTTTTCATTGACCGATATCAAGAACATACCTCTATCATTTCAAAAAAAATTGATTTGTCAATATCTAAAGAGCGAGAAAGAAACAAAACATTATAAAAAAAATTGATGGATTTTTAAGTCTCGCAGGGGGGACGAATCGGTAATATGGGGCTAAATCGGCGGAATTCTGCTAGATACTGCTCTAGGGCAACAAACTGCGGTAGATTGAGGCTGTAGTAAATCCAGCGCCCTTCTTGACGAGCGCGAACTAAACCAGCTTCTTTCAGAGTTTTGAGGTGAAAAGATAGTTTAGACTGAGTGGTTCCCAGGTGGTCGCACAGGTCACACACACATAGTTCTTGAGAGCGCAGCAGTTCTAAGACCTGAATTCGTAGTGGGTCAGACAGGGCATGAAAGCCAGCAGCGATCGCATCTGGAGTGAAGGTGGTATTAGAAGCCATCAACTTTTTTTGAAGTGTTCCTTTATGCTAAAGTCTAAATCATCGGTTAAACAAAACCTTTACCAAGAAGAAAAGTCTGTCTATAGTCCAATACAGTTCAGTTAAGAAATTTGCTCCTTCTCTTTCTTTTCTCTGCGTTCTCTGCGCCTCTGCGGTACCCTGCGGGAAGCCGTTCGCGTAGCGTCTCGTAGAGAAGCGTCTACGTTAAAAAAACGACTTTGGCAAAGACTACTAGCCTTAACCCAAGCCTATTGGTCTATAGTCGATTCTTAGTAGGAATCACAATCATCGAGAAATAGGGTACTTCATCTGGATTAACTTCATCCAGGGGTACGATGCGTTGCTGTGATGTTGATGCCCGCTCAATATATCTTGCCCGTGATGCTAGCCCTAATTTATGCAAGATATCCCGTACTTTGGTAAAATGACGGCCTAGCTTCATAATTGCGGCGGCATCAGTCATCAGCAGATGTGTAGTCAGTTCTTCTGCTGGTAGTGGGGCGGGTAAGACTGTGAGGATATCGGTGTAGTAAGTAAAAGGTACACCCAAAGCTACCGGACAAGCCATTAGCGAGGAAACTCCCGGGACAACTTCTGTTTCGTATTGGTCACATAACCGCGTGAATAGGTACATGAACGAACCATAGAAAAATGGATCGCCCTCACATAGCACCACGACATCTCGACCGGCTGCTAAATGCTCGGCGATTGGTTCAATTTCCTGATCATAAATAGACTTGGCCTTTTCTGGCTCCAAAGCGCGAGGGAGATGAAATAGTACCTCTATTTGATGGCCAGGAAGATATTGTGCCACGATCGCTCTAGCGATACTTTGTTTATCTGTGGCTGATTGATAAGCTACCACAGGAGCCGCACGTAATAAACGCAGTGCTTTCAGAGTCAATAGTTCGGGATCGCCTGGGCCGACACCAATTCCATAAAGACGACCTTTGGATTTCATATTCATTCTTCCTCCCTTGCCAGGGCGTTAACTGCTGCTGCCGCGATCGCACTTCCACCGCGCCGACCGTGTAAGGTTAAAAATGGTACATTCCTGTTGTCTGCTGCTAATGCGGCTTTCGATTCGGCTGCACCAACAAACCCCACTGGAAAGCCTAAGATAATTGCAGGTTTGGGCGTTCCTTCATCGAGCATTTCTAACAGTCGAAACAGGGCTGTGGGTGCATTGCCAATTGCAATTACCGATCCTTCAAGGTGCGATCGCCATAATTCTAAAGCCGCCGCCGACCTTGTAGTACCCATACTCTGAGCAAGTTCTGGCACTTCTGGCTCGTTGAGGGTACAGATAACTTGATTATTTGCAGACAACCGCCGTCTGGTAACGCCATCGGCAACCATCCGGCAATCGCATAGAATTGGCGCTCCTGCTGCCAGTGCTGCCCTTGCGGATTGTACTGCTGTTGGTGAATATCCCAAGTCTGTGATGATATCCGTCATCCCACAGGCATGAATTAGACGCACTGCAACTTTTGCTACATCCGATGGCAGCACATCTAGGTTCGCTTCTGACCGGATAATTGCAAAAGAATTGCGGTAAATTTCGTTGGCATCTCGGATATAGTCGGGCATTCAATTTGGGATTTTAGATTTGGGATTTTGGATTGATTAGTTAGTATAGATACTTCTTTTTCAATAGAAGAATACCTAATTAATTAACCGCAGTAGACGCTTTGCGGCTACTCTACGAGAACGCTAAGAGCGAACCCGCAGGGTGGCACAGAGAACACAGAGTCAGAGAAAGGGAGGAATCATCTGTATTTATCTATGGTTCCATTTTCTAAGTATTTATTAAATAACTGGTGTAATTGTGCGATCGCATAGCGATTAGCAAATTCCCCAAAGGATTGATCGGAATTTAAGCGTTGAATTTTATATACATCTAGCATCCGCTCTATTAATGCAGTTAGTTCGGCAAAAGTTACATATTGATATAGTTCGCGTCCGAATTTGTGCTTGCTGTCACCAACATAAACGTGATAGCCTTCCACAGTTTCATTGTCAGCCTCAATGCTGACACCAAGGAGAGTAATATCACTCTTGCCATGCTGGGCGCAAGATTTTTCGCAGCCAGTGAAGTGGATATTAACTGGGTAATCGATAGTCAGGCGAGTTTTAAGATACTCTGCTAATGCCAACGCATGATTTTTGGTATCTGTAGCAGAAGCGGCGCAACCCTTTTTTCCAGAACAGGCAATTAATGCCCCCTTGATGTTGGTTGCTGAAGAATCTAATCCTAATAAAGTAATTTGACTTTCGACATCAGCAACCCATTGCTGAGGAATATCTGTAAGGAGCAAATTTTGCCAAGGGGTTAACCTGAGAGTTCCACTACCGTATTTTGCTGCTAAATCTGCTAAACCCCGCATCTGTCTACTCTGCAATCGCCCAAGAGGTAAGACGACACCAATGTAAAATAAGCCTTGCTGACGTTGGGGATGGATGCCAATATGCTGATATTTTTTTCCCTTGCCTTGGTCTACGGTGTACACACATCTTGGTAATGAAGCGCAAACCCTGGATTTACCCCCCTTATTCCCCCCTTGCAAAGGGGGGAAATATCCGGTTCCCGGTTCTCCCCCTTGCCAAGGGGGAGTTAGAGGGGGTGAGAAGGACTTGTGTGTGTGTGTACACCGTAGCTTGCCTTCCTGGGGGAGTAGGTCTTTTCTGATTTCACTGTACAAAAGAGAAAAAGGTAAACGCTGTTCAACTTCCTGAAGATAATTTTCACAGCCCAAAGTATTCAATAACTCTAAGAGACGGAGCCGCCGCTTATTGGTAGTATGACTATAAGCTAGATAGACATCCGTTAAAGCTGCCAAGACGGGCAAACATTCCTCTGGTGATAATAAAATTCCTGTATCGCTGGGCGGTTGACCCTTCTCGCCGACACTGAGATAGAGGCGAAAATAAACATTACCATTAACTAAGACAGCAGCAAAGGCGATATCATTTAAGCGATCGCACACCCGAATTATCCCACCACCATCAAAGCAAACGCTAAATTTTGCCGACAGTCCCGAAAGCGCCGGATGTGCAGCAATATAATTATCCCAACCTTCGACAAAAGGGCGAGTGTCGATTAATTCCTGGGGATCGATGCCAGCAGTCGGACTGGTCATAATATTACGGATTTGGTCTACAACTGTATTGTCAGAACCCAATCCCATATTTTGTAGGTACTTCAAAACCTCAGCATTTATCCCCGTGCGGATTTCACGAACTTGTAGGTTAGCTCGATTAGTCACATCTATATAGCCGCCACCATGCTGTTCTGCTATATCTGCGATCGCACAGCACTGCTGACTACTAATAATTCCACCTGGTATTCTAATACGAGATAATATACCATCTGCGGCGGGAGTAGCATAAAACAAGCCAGGACAAGTGGCAAATCCAGAAACCAAATTTAGAACTCCTTCCCCGTGCAACGCAGGGAGTAGACGGTGAGTGTGTCTTGAGGACATCCTGAGAGTTGGCATTCTGACTTGGGTAATCCCATCACAGCTGCGGCACAGTCCCGGAATTTCACCGGAGTTTCCCAACTCCCAGCTTGAGTAATTTAGATTTTGTTTAGGTTATAGATTTAAACCAGACATCATCCAGATAATTATCTTACATTACTATTGCGATAAATTTTACCTGAGCTTATTCACTACCGATCGAAAGATATAGCTCTTGAAGCTAGTGGTCTCTCAAAATTAATGAAACAGACTACTAGTCTATAAATTGAATTTAGTCATGGCTACAGGCAGGGATGCTTGAGCCTTTTTGCTGCAAAACTTGCTTTAGAAAAAGTTAGCCGGTCTAAGTTGAGGTTTTTTCGGACTCATGCTTTTTTGAATTTTGAATTGCTTATACAGGCTGTGGTTTGAGTAAATCTGTTTTGGTAACAAATTCACTGAATGTACTTGCAACCTGCTGCGGTAATGCAATGCCTGGGGTTTGCACTGGTAAGCGGGGAAATAATAATTCTGCGACTCGATAAGCTTCTTCGAGATGGGGATACCCTGAGAAAACGAAAGTATCAATTCCTAAATCGGCATATTCCAGCATTCGCGCTGCAACTGTCTCTGGATCTCCAACTAAGGCAGTCCCAGCACCTCCACGCACTAAGCCAACACCTGCCCATAAGTTGGGGCTAATTTCTAAGTTTTTACGTTCGCGTAGCGTGCCGGAGGCAACCTCGCCATTGTGTAGTTGGGTCATGCGACGTTGTCCTTCTGATTCCGACTCAGCAAACCGCCGATGTGCAGCCGCGATCGCCTCATCATCGACATACTGAATTAGTTCATTGGCCGCATCCCAAGCTTTTTGCGTAGTTTCGCGGACTATAACGTGCATCCGAATCCCAAAGCGTACCGTTCTACCTTGTTCTGCTGCTAATTGGCGTACCTTTGCAATCTTTTGGGCAACTTGATGTGGTGGTTCACCCCAAGTTAAATACACATCAATGTGTTTGGCAGCAACTTGGAGCGCCGCATCTGAAGAACCACCAAAATATAAGGTGGGGTAAGGCTTTTGTACGGGAGGGAATTGGAGTTTTGCGCCTTGAACTTGCAAGTGGCGACCATTAAAGGTTACTTCGTCACCTTGCATGAGCGATCGCCAAATTGTCAAAAACTCATCTGTGAGTTCATAACGCTGATCGTGATCTAAGAAAATCCCATCTTTTGCAAGTTCTTTTGTATCGCCACCAGTGACAACATTCAGAATAATTCGACCATTAGAAATCTGGTCAAAAGTCGCAGCCATCCTAACTGCCAAAGAAGGCGACATAATTGCCGGACGAAAGGCTACGAGAAACCGCAAGCGTTCTGTAACTGAAATTAATGAAGTAGCTACAATCCAAGTATCCTGTTTTTGTCCAGTACCAATCAGCATCCCACCATAACCCAATTTATCAACAGCTTGGGCGATTTGCTGCATATAGGGATAAGTGGCTGGTCGTCTGCCGATTGTAGTACCTAAATAACGCTCATCTCCCTGTGTCGGCAAATACCAAAAAACTTCCATTTTCCTATCTCCTGGCGCTATTTCTGGCTAATGGTTTCCGGTGTTATAGCTGCATATTGTTCGCTAGTCAGCATCGCTTCTTTAATATTAATTGGCTTAGGTATCACTTTTTCTTTGGCAAACAAATCTGCAATCTTCTGTTGATTTTCCATGATTTCTGGCGTAATTGGTCTTAAACCATAAGTTCGCCTTTCAACCATTGTTGTTAAAATATCTTCATCAATTTTCAGATGAGGAATAATAAGTTTCACAACTTCCGCTCGGTTTTTCTCACCCCATTTACCTGTGTTATCTATCTCCTCAAGAACTAATCGCACTAATTTCGGATTTTCTGTGGCAAATTTTCGCGCCGCCATGTAATATCCGCCCTGAGTAGCAATGCCACTAGCATCTCTCAAAACACGAGCATTTGCCTTTTTTTGGGCTACTGCTAAATAAGGGTCCCAAGTTACCCAGGCATCAATTTTTCCTTGAATAAAAGCATCACGGGCTTCTGAAGGAGGGAGGCTAATAGCTTGAATATCACTATATTTCAAACCAGCCTCTTCCAAAGCTTTTATTAATAAGTAATGGGAAGCAGAACCCTTTTGAAAAACTATTTTTTTACCTTTGAGATCGGCTAAATTCCGAATCGGTGAATTATTTTGGACGATAATTCCGCTTCCTTTACCAGTACTGGGTTTATTACTAGCAACATAAACTAAAGATGTACCAGCTGCTTGGGCAAATATCGGCGGAGTCTCGCCTACAGAGCCAATATCAACCCTACCCACATTCATCGCTTCCATCAGTTGTGGCCCGGCGGCAAATTGTGCCCATTCCACGGAAACACCTAAAGGTTTTAGACGCTTTTCGATCAATCCTTTAAGTCTGACAATATCCCCAGAAGTCTGATATCCCATACGGACAGTTTTGGTTTTCAAGCCAGTGGTTTCATTTTCTGCTTTTGGGGTTTGGACTGAGCAACTAATTAAGGTTATTGAGATTGTTAATAATCCAGGTAATAAAAATAGTGAAAAACCTTGGAAAATATTAATT
>NZ_JABXKI010000087.1 GCF_017115095.1 Nostoc sp. NMS4
AACAACATCACTGCGTACAAGCGCCATTGCTGATTGAGACAAACAAAACAAAAACCTAGAACGGCAAAACTAACTGGAGAGGTGAGAATAAAGGCTTAATTACGTATGCCTCTTAGAAAATATCAAACGAGTTTACTATGCTTCTAACCTACCTCTAGCAAGTTTTACCACTCTAGACAAAAACGATATACCTGCTAATCCCAATAAGTTCTTAAAAAAAAGTCTATTCATACAATAATTTTCCTAATGGATGAGTCTTAATTCTCATTAACTTTTGACCAATATGCATATATATAAGTTTCCTTTATTTCGGGATTTTAAACAACTTATTTAGTAAAAATACTTTGTCATACTTTTGTCATACTTTTGTCATAAACGCATTAAGTTAATATGAGACGATTATTTATTTTACTTTAGCGGTCATGTCAAATAGGGTAAGTAAAGATCAAGAGTAAAATATAAAGAACACATCAAGCTCAGTAGGCGGGTTTGGTTAATACGTCATCAATTACTGGATAGTTGCTTATTTAATCGTTCGATTGAACATCTATTCCAGTTTCAACTCCTACTGACTCTATCAGCTTTTCTGACGGAGTAAACTCATCAATTAGCGTAATTATCACTGCTGCCGCAGGCACTGCAAGTAGCACACCAATAAATCCAAATAGCTTACCCATTACCAAAAATGTCACAATCACCATCACTGGATGGATATTTACTTGTTGACCCATCACCAAAGGCTGAACAACATGGGCATCTATTTGATTCATTACAAAGAAAAGTATCAACACAAATACTAACTTTAGCGGTGAAATACTCAATGCTACTAATGCTGGTAAAAAAGCACCAATGACCGAACCAAAGTAAGGAATTATTTCAAATAAACCTGCAATAATCCCAAATGGTAGTGCTGACGGAATCCCCAAAATCAAAAGTCCAAATGTTGCTCCAAGACCCAGAAATATCATCGCTATCCCTGTCCCAAAAATCCAGCCTCGCAATCTTGTCTCGCAAGCCTTAAGAATTCCTTTAAACCGATGGTGATGTCGCCTTGGGACTAATCTTAAAATCCCTTTCACTAAGGAATTAGGATCGTAAGCCATGTAAAGTGCTAAAATTAACGTCGCTACCAATTCAACGGTTAAACTTAAAGCTTCACCTAAGAAAACTGGTACTCCCCCTAGTAACTGGTCGGTCAAATTCCGTAATTGTATTAGTGCTTGGGAAATGTCAGGAATAAAAGCAAATTTCTGGCGCAGTTGCTCAACATCTCCTGTCAATCTATTGAGATAAGTTGGTAATGTTTTGATTAATTTTTGAGATTCAAATGTCACACTAGGTAAGACTACAGTAGCTAATACCACAACAAATCCAATGATTAATCCAATTAGTAGCAAAACAGCAATATCCTGTGATTTGACTAACTTTTGCAAAAACCTTAATAGAGTTCGTAAAATTAAAGCAATCAATGCTGCAACAACTAAAAGTTCTAATACTGGTAAAAGTTGGTATAAAATATAGAGTGCCACCCCTACCATTACTGCCAATGGCGCACCGCGAGTTAACTGCGACCATCCATTCTCTGTATCTCTGGGATTCGCCATTACTATCACTTATTCTTCTGTTTTAATTTGACAATTTTAGTGCCTGGGATGGCTTTGAAGATGAATTCCGGCTTTTAAGGCCAGTTCAGTTTGACTTAACGAAAGGCTCGTGCGTATTCTTTTGGGGAAAAAGAATTAAATAATAATTCTTCTGCTCCAGAAGCTCCTCCTCTTCACCTCCTCCCCCCCTGCTCCCCCTGCCTATTTCTATTGGGGGTTATTGTTATTTATCAGGTGAGGAAGCAAAATCAGGTAGCATAGTTCCAATACTCACAATTTTTTTTCCGACTGGCTTTTCTAAAAAATTTTCTGATAGTAATTTAGTCAATGCATCGGGGTGTAGTTGCCAGTTTAATAATCCTGATAACCCCATCACCAAGCCAAATATAGTTGGTAGCAAGGCGGCATAGAACAACCATTTTTTCTGAGATAGAGATGTGATAGCAAATAGTGAGACAGAAAGCGATAAGAAGGCATCAGCTAGATCAAACTGATCATCATGGTAATTAAGTTGGTCATAGGTTATTTGATCTTTTTCGGCGACTAACTTCTGTTCCTGCTTTTTCTGGTCTTCTTTATCAACAATTACTTGATAAGCGGCAATCTGTTTTTCATATTCAGCCCTCACAGCAGAAGACTGAGAAACAGATTGCAATTTGAGTTGCGTCAGATTCGCTCTGGCTATTTCCTCACGAATATTACGAGCTTGGTATAGTGCCCAATCGTCAATTTTATTCGCTTGAGCTTGCTGCATTGCCTGAACCAGATTATCGTCTTTGACTTTGCAGATACCCATAAAGGTTGCGATCAATGCAACGGCAATTGCAACAGCACTATTTACACGACCTTTCCGTTTTTCGCGCTTCAGTGACGTTTCGACCTCATCTTTTTCATCCTCAACCAGGTCAAGCGGATTTATGTCCATATCGGAATTCCAATTTCACTTAAATATCAAACAAGGGTTGAGTGGAAACCATCTTCAATTTTACTGCCCCCCGGAGGCGATCGTAGAAGGGTAGATGATATTTTGCTTATTCTCAGCAACATCCAGGTCAAAGAATTGACTTTTACCTCAAATTATAAGCTTTTGTAACAGTTGAATAATTCTTAGCTACGGTGGTGAAAACAGAAGTAGATGAATAAGGGCAGGGCATCCACATTATGTCAATAAGGTGATTCTATTATCAATAGACTCCAAGCTTCTCTCATTAATTCTTACTTGTTGCCAAAAGTTTAACCATAGACGCTTTGCGGCTTGCATTTAGCATCGTTCGCGGATTCCGATGAACTCTCTGTGACTGAACTCAAGAAGCTGCAAGACAAACGGACGAAAACGAAAACCGAAGTTTAATCCACACTTAGATGCTTTGATCGAGAAAACTATTAAAAACTTCATTTGAGTCCGTGGTGTATAATCCAAGATGTGTTTTTTTCGCATTCCCTAAGTAATACAACAGTTATATTTTAAACTTTCTACTTACATACGTATTTCATGCCTCGAAAAACTACAGTCCCATCGCAATCAATTAAAGTAACTCCGCTAGCTCTGTCTCAATTACATATCCGCTTAAAATTTCTAGAAAAAGAACATCAATCACTACTCAAACAGATCAAGAGAAAGCGCACAGAACTGAAGAACTTTGTTGAACAGATACGTTCTTTTGGCACAGAATTTCTCAATAAAGCTACTCCCGGTTTCCGAAAAATTTCATGTTTCTCAATAATCCTATCCCATCTAACTGCCTTAATTTTTTCTAGGCTTTCTGCTGATAAGTCTGATAATTTCATAGCTTGTATCTCATGAAGTCTGTTTTAATAGCTAATATACATAAATCAGATTATCATCTCTTTATTCTAGTGGATTGCAGAGATATTTAGTATATGCAATACTGAGCTTTATTAAAAATCTTAACCTGAAAATAGAATGATTGTTATGAAAGTTAAAGATAAATATTATGATTGACCACGACCGCCTTTTCAAAGAATTATTATCTACGTTTTTTATTGATTTCCTTGATTTGTTTCTGCCTCAAGTAGCCAGCCAAATAGATCGTAATTCCATCCAACTTTTACCGCAGGAAGTATTTAATGATGTCACTTCTGGCGAAAAGAAGGAAATTGATTTACTGGCGCAGGTGCGTTATAAACAACAAGACACTTGTTTTCTAATTCATGTTGAAAACCAGTCTTACACTGAAACAGCCTTTGCAAAGCGGATGTTTAAATATTTTGCGCGCCTACATGAAAAGTATGATTTACCGATTTACCCAGTTGTAATTTTTTCTTTTGATGAACCCAAACGCGCCGAACCCCAAAATTATCGCGTCACCTGTGGAGATTTAAAAGTGCTGGAATTTCAGTTTGTAGCAATCCAGTTGAATCGTTTAAGTTGGCGCGATTTTCTCACGCAGCCAAATCCGGTGGCGGCAGCATTAATGTCGAAGATGAACATTTCCAAGCAAGAACGTCCACAGGTGAAGGCGGAATGTTTGCGGCTGCTGGCGACCTTAAAATTAGACCCAGCACGTATGCAATTGATTTCGGGCTTTGTTGATACTTATTTGCGGCTCGACGATACTGAGAAACAGGTCTTTCAAGCGGCAATCAGTACAATGGGATTAGATGAACAGGAGGAAATTATGGAGATTGTTACAAGTTGGCAACAGGAAGGCGCTCAAAAAACAAGAGAAGAGATTGCATTAAATTTACTCAAAAGAGGAATGATTGTGCAAGAAATCTCACAAGTCACGGGTTTAAGTCTTGAACAAGTTCAGCAGTTACAAGCTCTTCTTTCTCAAGAAAATTAATGTCAGTTGTACAGATGGGTGAACAAGAAAATGAGTGCGATTACCCTGACAACGAATCGCACCCAAAATCTTATTCAAACCACAACAGAATTAACAGACTCTTTATAGGAAAAACCCCAGTAAGGGCAAAAGCGAATTTTAACAGACTTAATGGGTATCCGCCGTGATATGTGCAAAATCGGACACGTTGTAAAGTTTGCTAAAGTTTATTATCAAAAGCCTTGATTTACCGTTGTTTCAGCCTCGACCTCAACTTGACTATTCAAATGAAAACATTCCCTAAAAGGGTCATTCATGGGCAAGTGTTAAGGACAAAAAGGGGTGGAAGCTCCCTCTGAAAAATCACCACTCAACGCCGGCGATCGCTACCCTCGATATATCTACCTTGCCTTGATCTGTAGGTGTGTATCATAAAGCTAGCTATTTAGCAACATATTTGTTATAGTTATTTACATGAACAATGATTTAGACTTTAAATCTCCTGAGCTATTTGGTTCTGTTGTTTTCAGACCTGATTTTAATAGCTTTAAGACTATCAATGCTTCCCAAGCTTGGTCTTTATTCTTTACAGGTGGTAGAGAAGACAAAAAACTAGATTCTAACCCTCGAATAGGTCTTTTGCTTACTAGTATTTTGCTAGGTCTTAGTGTTTCTGGGTTCGCCAGCGCACTGATTACCCGGACAATATTTCCTGCTTAAGTGCTTGACTAGTAGCTAATACGAACTATAACTCTGAACCACCAACTTCTTGGTGGTTCAGAGTTATAGTGTGTCTTCACTAATATCTGAGTAACGCCATAGTTTCGGCTACAAATCTTTTAAAGTCTGACTAACCTTGAGGATATCAGGACAAATATTCATCTAAAATTTGGCAATTTAATCTAGGAGAATTAATGTTAGACTTTAACACCTTGACGGGATTCTCAAGCACTTACTGCATTGGCATTTGTGCCTTTCTAATCCCAGTCAACCTAATTGCTACCTCGTTAACAATAGGTTTGACATTATTGTGTCGTCCAGCTATTGAGATTTGGCGAAGTGCTGCAATTGCCAGTACCTTTGCTTTATTAATCATACTGCACGTATTTGCTTGGTTCATGATTGGAGTTGTCATGGCTCCCACATACATTTTATTGGGACTAGGAAGCATCTGTCTGGGAGCAAATTTAGGAGCAATTCTCCTATACAAACGCTTTGCAAACGCGTATGTAGCGATGAAAGTTGAATTTTCCTAAGTACACTGAGAAGTAAACCTTTATAGAGCAACCTTCTAGCTAACTTAGTTTTTCAAAAATCCAAAACTCCCGTGTGCTGAAGTTGACGAACTTGGTCGAAAACTTCTGTAATATCACCTCCTCGGTCAAAAGCATGAATCACACGAGTGGACTTGCTTACAAGGTTTTCTACAGTGGTAAGTGCCTCTACTCACCTGTAATAGCATTTTTTGCTCAAAGGTCGGTTTCTTGCTTCTTTACGTGCTGCTGCAAGTCGTTTTTCCTTTCAAGCTCCTAACTTTAGCTATAGAAGACAAAGAAATGCTTCCGCTCCATATTCCAAGCTCCTGAATTTATTCATAGGGTATTAATTACGAATTACGTAAAGCCTGCGGCATAGCTTTGCTTAGAGCGTAGCGGGGCGCAGCCCATTAGTAATTACGAATTGGAGCAAAGCGACTTGGCTCCTGGCTGCTGAATTGTTCAAATCTATCTTTGTAAGTCTATTTGTTGTGTTTGAGATTTAGCTAATATTTTATCAATTTGAGTATTAGCATCCTCAAAAGTTTGCAATATCTGTGGAGTTAGTTTATTAGTCTGCACCTGACCAGATTGCAAGTTTAAAATTACCTCTCCATTTTTCTGCGAAATAGTTAAATCCCTCTGCTGGGTACTAAAGGTTATATCATAAATTTTTCCCAAAACTTGAGTGCCATTTTCATTGGTCTTACCCCAGACCATGCCAATCCTTTGAGCAATTTGAGTCAGCCGACTGATTCTTTCAAGCTCAAATGTATCTTTATTCATTACTGTCAACGCTTCGGCTGATAATTGCTCACCAGCTTTAAACCCATTTGCCACTTCCACAATGCGCTTTTTGTAATTTTCCGACTTCCCTAACTTATCTGCGGCATTGTACCAATTTCTCAAGTCATCAATAGTAACTGATTGAGGTTGGACTTCTTGGTTGGGTACGGCTCTGTTTTGTGTTTCAGGAAACGGGACTATAAAACCCTCCACATAATCTCCTAAAGGCTCTAAGTGCAGCCCCCACACCTGCTGTTTACCCGTGAATAGTTCTGGTAATGCTTTGGGTGAGTGCTTTTCCATATCAGCCCACTGCTGTTGATAAACAGGGTCAGCAATCATAGAGGGTGTGATTTGATACTGCTTACCTACTCGAAAGGCGACTTGTTTATCAATGCCTGTAGCTAGAGCTATATCACCCTGTTTAAATCCATACTGTTTGTAAGGCTGATAAGCTCTAGTGGTATGAGTCCGACCATATCCTCTCATCGCATCAATGCAAGTGTTTACTGGTATTGGATTAGTGTCACCATGCATCATTAAAGGGTAGTTCATCGGAATCGGTTTGCCTTTGATGACAGGAGGGGCGACATTTTGAACCTCTTGGTTTGGGTGGAATTGAGCGCTTTGTTGAGGCGGGGATTGTGCTGATTGAGACGGAGGTTTCAAGAATTGCGATCGCGTGGCCAAAGATTTAATTTCTTGTTGATATTCAGTACTTGATTCAATCACAGCCCCAAATTTTTTGGTCATGTTCTCCAAAGTTTTGGGGGGAATTGAACTGCTGACTAAGTGAAATACTGCTAGACCTTTTTTGGTTTCCATGATGACATCTTCTATTGGTACTTGCTGCCATTCAACTTTTTGAGCAGTTAACCATTTAGTTACAGTCTCAGCTTTCTGGTTGTCAACAGCCAAGCCCATGACTCCAAGTTTTTTGTTTGATTCTGTAGAAAATAAGAAAGTAGGACGCTCTTTAATATGATGTAGAATTTTCGCACTACTATCAATCATGTCCTGTTGTTGAGGGTTAACTGATTGAGTCCTAAAAGCCTGAAATTCCTTCGTCCATTTCTGGGGATATTCAACGGTATAAGGGTCAATTTGAGCGCAAATAACAGAAAAATTACTTTGAATAATAGCGGGTGCGGGTGTAAGTTGCCCAGTTTTGAGCAGTCCAAGTTGTCTGAGCGCGTCTTTGTCTTTTTTGAAGTGCAATACCCCCAAGGGTTCACCATTCAAAAACACAGCATCTCTAGTTTTAGAAGCTGAGGTTTCGATAGTCAGTTTTCGGTAATCTTGATCATTGAATGTCTGACCAGAAAAATCATAAAAGTTAATTTTATTAATTTTGAGGAGATTCCCATTGGGAGATTCACCCAGCACAAAAGCTTGATCTCCTGTCTCAGAGATTGACGTGAGCTTTAATTTTAGGGGATTACCATTTTTAAGATAATTAATTTCTTTTAACTGTTGGGCAGAATCACTGTCTAACTCACCCAGGGTTTTGCCATCAAGTTTGATTTTTACTGTTTTATCAGGAATCGGCACAGTGCCAAATTCTAAGTTTACGGGTTTGTCGTTAAAAACAAGTCCTGCATAAGAGAAGTTCTTGAGTTCACGGATAGTAATTTCAATCGGCTCGTTTCCTGGCAGCCCAATAGTTGCTTTGGCAGTAGCAGGTTCTACCCCAACCATACTTGCTTGCGCCTTTGTACCAATAGGAAGCTGTGCGGTTCTGGTTTCGAGCATGGCGAATTCCTTATATTCGCCGTCAGCATCCTGGACAAACATTAGTCTGGAAACGTGGCGTTCATGTCCGACTGGGTGGTGGCTAGCCCTAATTTCTATCGGGTGCAAATCATCCTTGTTCCAGTCTCGACCCAAAAAATGATTCGCTTCATGATTTAGCGTGACTAACTTCGGCTCAGTAAATTGCAATTTATCTAAGCGAGAAATAATCTCATTGGGGAAAGCAGCGAAGGCAAAATTAGAGACTTTTTTAGCGATCGCTTGGGGATTTGCGTTTTCTTTTCTTGCAACTTCAAGTTCATCTTGGCGGGATGCACAGATGTTCCAAGCGGCGGCGGCAGATGCAAGTTTTTCTGACTCTGGGATAGAAGCGTAAAATGCGAGAGCCGTCTCCTGTGCCTTATCGAAAAGTAATTTAGTTTGGCTTCTAGTAAGTTCTGGTTTTAGTTCTAGGAGTTTAGCTCCCTGCATGGTCATCCCCGATTTGAGGTTGTGGTCAGTCACAGATTGTTGGCTAACTGTCCCCAGGTTGCGGTAAGCGGGTTTCTTATCCTCCCCAATCTCACCATTGATTTGTGCAACTGCTAATAATTTATGAGGGCGTTCTTTAGTTCGCCATTTCTCTGGTATTTCGTCTAGGCGAATGTTCAACGTTTGGGCTTTCCAAATCAGAGGATGTTCGTAATGGGTGAGATTGGTAATTTCGAGTTGGCAAGACTGTGGAGTTTGGATGATTGCTGATGGCCCTTTCTCGGTTTCCCGCCGTCGCTCCATACGTACCGCAGCGTTGAATTTCTGATCAAACTCGTACTTGGCGGCGATCGCTGTAAATTTCTGCTGTGGTGTAAATTCTACTCCTTGGAACAAGTCTTTAAACTGGACAATGGGACGCGATTCTAACTGTGATTCTTGGAAATATTTATTGGTTTGGCTAATTAATAATTCTACTGGTGAGTAGCCCTTTGGTGTTATCCCCGTGCTTAAATAAACTGACGAAGATTTCTTATCTTTAATATAATTAACATCACGATACAAGTAGCGGCTGTTTTCCCTGATTAAATTCATCTCAGGTTTTTTTGCACTTTTGAATAAATCAACCGCTATTTGGTTTTGATAACATCCCTCACCAATCATTTCTCGGTACATTAGGCGGTTAAGATCCATCGCCTGCTGAATAATCTCTGGCGTTCTCTTAGGATTCTCTGCTAGAGCTACAACAGATTGCATGAAGGGTTTGTACTCTGCTCTAATTGGTTTGGGCTTCTCGTCATGTTCCTGTTCAAATAAACCTTGATAGCGCTTAGATACTTGCTCTAAATATTCTGATTTTTGTTCTAAAGTACCATAAGTGTTTAGTACCTCAATTTCTGATTCTAATGCTTCCAGTGCTGTCACTTGATTGTTGATTATGCCCACGCTGATGCTATCGCTCATGTGAATGGCGATTTTTTCAAAAGGGGGCTGGCTTCCATCGCTGGGATCATAGAATGATTGTTTTTTGAGCTTAACCGTGGGCGAATAGGCGTTTTGGGGAAGATTTCTTCGCTCTGCCTCTGCTGTTAAATTGGGGTATAAGCTGGCTTTTGCCACACCAATGCAATCACCATCGTAGTCTCGTGCTTGGCGTTCTGATTCGGTTTCTGCTGGGTCGATAAAATCAACATCGACCCCTCGCGCTTCTAACTGTGCAATTCTTTGCTGTATCCGCTTGTGGTCTTCGTCATTGACTACAATTATGCCTTGCAAAGATTTACCATCTGGAGCAAGACGGTCTTCAACGTGTTTATTAGTAGAGACACACAAACCATTAGAGTTGAGGAAAGGAGAGCGAAAGTTAAGAACTTTTTCTCCAAGCTCCAGCCAAGGGGCACAGATTTCACCATTTTTGAGTTCTTTGGAAGGAATAATCATTGCTCGGTCAAAAGTAAGCGTTTTCCCAATAGCAATATCTCGCCACTCACTTTGTACAAAACGGTTTAATTCCTGTTTGACCTTCTCAGTTTCTAAAAGCTGCTGATGCCCTAGTAAATCAGCTTTAATGAGTTTGTACATGAACAAGTCATCTTTAGTATTCTCGTCATCTAATTCCTCATCTGTATCTAAATCTTCATTTTTTCCTAAGTTTTTAACATCTATTCCTTGGTTTTTGATCTCTCCTATTTTTAATTTACTTTGGTTCAATGATTCTTTGCGTTTTTCGTATCTTTCACAATAGTAAACAGCAACAATTCTTGGATCATCTTGAATAGAGGCTAATCTTTGAGCTTGTACCTCTAGTTCCTCTACAAAATCTTTAAGCCCGTGAGGAAAAGATGCCAATAGTTGGGAGATAGACATCTGACCTTGTTGAGATTGTGCTTTTTCAGCTAACCAAATATTTTGCTGATATAATCCTGGTTGAATTTGAGGTTTAGTAGGCCCTTTGGGTCTATCTTTGTCTGTTCCCTTAAAACTGCTTACGGGAAGAATTATGTCTATTTTTGGTTTGCTCTTAGGATCTGCATATTCTATTTTATCTAAGTTGTATGGTCGGAGTGTTCCTTTGCCAAAACGGTATTTAGTAGTATCTTCTCCAATTCCATCCACCCAACCAAATCGATGCTGAATTACACGATAACTTTTATCTGCTTGGGATTCTCTTAAGGTTAGCTTTTCATAAAGCTGTGTTGAAATCTGCCCATAACAGTCACCAACTAATTTATATGCCAAATCATTTGATAATATCCCTCCATTATCACCTCTGTTAGCAGTAGAATCATCTACTACCAGAATGTTTAGCTTTTCGTGAATCGCATTTTTACAAGCCCCAAGGAAGATGGAACCATAAGCCCCACGGTCTTTACTATCTGGACAAATTTTTTGAATCGTATCTAAACATTCTTTATCTCCGTAAAGTAAGCGAGTCTTAGAAGATAGCAATAAAATTTGTCCGTCTGGATGATTCTTTAATTCTTCGTCTGTACTGTACTCATCTGAATGCCCAAAGGAGAATTTTTTATCAGGAAAGTAAAATTCCAGTAAAGTATTACTGAGATTTTCAGTTAAAATGTTTTTACGATCATCTGTATAAATCCATTGGTTGAGCCTGGGATCAAAATGTTTAATTTCCAGAGTCATGTTTTTAAGAAATTAATGGAAGTTGGTTAATATCTTGAGAGGTTTGTATGTCGAGAATTAAGCGTTGGATAAATATGCATAAGAAAGAATTCAATGCAGATGGAACTTTAAAAGATGAAGTAAGACAACAAAAGTTATCTCTTGGCGCACATCCAGAAGCAGTTGATGACTACGCTCGTAGAGTAAAAGAAGAGTATGACGAGTGGAAGCACTTAGACGAGACTGATCCAGAACCGTGGCCAATCTACACAGCCTACGATTTCTTTACTGAACAAGAAAAAAAGGAATTTAACCCAGATGGTTCTTTCAGACCTGAATATGTAGAATATGCTCGTCAAATTGGCATCAGTGAAAGTGCGCTAGAGCAGCTTGAGTGGCGTAAGAAAATGGAGGTTGATCATTATAATAAAATGTCTGCCTCACACGTAGAACAAGGCATCAACTTTGGTGAATGGTTAATGGAAGGGAGGATTGGAAACAGCAGAACATACGTCCAACGTCGGCAGCAGATGGAGCAAGACCTGCGTAACTTTGAGGATGTTGACAGTTTGCCTTTCGACAAGGACACAGCATATTAAGCTCACCCTAAGCAGAGCGAGTGGTAATATAAGCTGAAAGCATTATAAAACAGCGCTTTCAGCTTTTTAGTGACATCCTTTTAATGAGCTTGAACAGCAGGCAGGTTAGCAGCAGCCGATGGTTTGGCAGAGCGAAACGCCCCGTTAAAAAAGGCAATCATTCCTAAAATGGCAAAGGGTCTAATGATTAATATGTGCAGTGAATTGAATGCCGAGTGTTCTCTGACTACTTCAGCCCACATATACTTGCAGTTGGTCTTCCCTTGTCTGCTGGGCGAAAAAGCGAACTGTTTGCTTAATTGGCTTGCCGTTCTATAGTTGGAGGGATTACCCCAGACGACCTCACAACTGACTTGTTGGAAGCGGCGGCAAGGAACGCAAACATTCCTAAAATAGCAAAGGACGTAATAATCACTTGCTGTACGGATGCAAAGACCGACTTTTCTTTCTCCTTTTGGACAGTAATGCGATTCAGATTCTGTTGAAATGCCGAGAAATACAAATAATTCAACACTTTCTCACACAAGGCAGGGTCTTCACCTATTTGTACTTTCTGGCACAGGAGAATTTCTAGATGCTCTTGGCGGCGATCGCTTGTAGACAAATCGCGCTCGTCCCACAGTTTTGCCTGGGTTGTATCTAAAGGTCTATTAATACCTAATATAGTCATACTATGGCCTTGTTTAGTTGTTGAGTTAGTTGAGGGAACAGGTGTAATCGATAATTCAATTACACCCTAGTGTGCTTTTTGAAAAATGGAACTCATACCTAACTTAAGAAGTTTAAATATGCTTTCTAAAAAGAACTAGCAACTTGAGTACTGAAAAAATCAAAACTCAGGTTGCTAGTAAAGTTTGAGAAGATATGCTATATTTCCCAGTCCAAATCTTCAGTTGGAGATGGAGATAAAACCTGTGCCTTGGGTGATGGTTGGGGTGTATCCGGCTCTAGTGGGTTCGTCCCATCCTGAAATATTTCCTCAGCCAAAGTCCGTCCATCTGAGTCAATGTCGCTTGTGAGAAAATACTCTAAAACTTGCGGTGTAGCACCATCAATTGCTGCTTGTGCTAGTAGGGATTTAATGAATTGGGGAGATGCTTCACTATCAGCTAGTACCTTCAAGGTTTGCTCGGCATCTTGGATGGTCATTTTGGAGATATCTTTAACTCCAACTTCGTCCCAGACATCGCCAAAATACTGACGATATTGCTGATTGAAGTCTTGCTCTTGGGCAAATCGTGATAATTCTTGTACCTGCAAATGTGTCGTTTCAGCCATCTTAATTTGCCAATGTTAATTGTTCACGCTTGTTAGTGTTAGAGCGATCGCACTTTCAGATGAGGTAAGGTGCAAGTTGAAGCATATCTCTTACCAAGAGAGGCTTTTACGATGTTAGACAGAATATCTGTCTAACATCAAGTGCAAGATATGAACTACACTCTATTGATAGAAGTGAGATGATTAACTGCTGGAGAATAAGAATCTGGTACTAATTTCTGTTTGCGCTCATAGCAAAAATTTTCATCCAGCATTCTCACATAACTAATATGAGTTGCCCAAACATCAGCCAGTCGCTCACCCAAGCCAACGGTATCTAAGGATTTGGGAATAACTACTCCACCATTCCAAACGATAGGGATGCTTTCTGTTTGAAAATATTGTGTCAGTTCTCGACGCACAAACTCACCAGTACCACCACAGATGAGAACTTCATCTAATGGTACATGGTTTTTGACCCAGCGCAGCAATGCTCGACAGTATTCATCCCGAATCACTTCTAAAACTGATTTAAACAACTCTAAATCCGAGTTAATTCCTGATGGTGTATTCCTACGTGACAAATTTCGTAATGCAGTGAAATTACCTTTACTTGCTTCCACTAAAGCCGCCGCTATACACGGATCATCTTTCGATAGTCCTACGCTAGTACGTTCGACAAACTTTTGTAACACCCAATTCATCCCCAAGTCTGTCGATTCTTTCTTTGCTACTTTCCCTTTTTCTGAAAGGGTAAAACTGGCATTACGATGACCCAGCATTAACAATCCTATATTTTTTTGAGAAAATACATTCCCTAGAGCGCGATTTCTGTAAGAAATAATACCTGTTCCTTCAGGAAGGTTTTTGAAGCTATTGACCTTAATTTTCATTCTTCCCGTTGGCGTTATTACTCCTTGCCTATAGTTCAAGACAAACTTTTTAGCCAAATCTTGTACATTCTTCTCTTCTCCAGGTGGTAGCAAAATCTGGAGAAACATTTCGTGAATATCTAGATTTATTTGACGTTTAGCTAGCCACAACAAACCAGCAACCTTTGATAAGGCATATTCAGACTTCAAATCTTGCAGTGCCGCAGTTCCAGCAAACTCTCTTTTTGCAATACTCCCTAATACAGAATATTCCTGACCAATTCTCACCCAAGCGCTATCATCAGGCAGCGCATCTACAGTTAAATGTTTGGTTGAACCCTCTCCTACATCGGCAACTTCTGGACTCATCCACAATGCAAATGGCACTCCCGCCGGATAAATCTGAGCGATCGCTTTGGTTGAACTACCCCCCAAGTCTGCCGTCAGTATAAACTGTACGACTTGGCTTGATTTGTCCTGATTAGTATTTGTAGTTGTCATAAATTTTTATTACCGTTTGTTTCGTCAAATCCCAACAATTGAGTAGCCATTAACAAGTCTGGTGTCATTTTCAAGTCCATTAATCCCAAATCATCATCAGATAGTAAGGATTCTTCCTGCTGACTTGTTTGCTCTAGTTCCTCTTGTTCTTCTTTATCTTTGCGAATCACATTTGTTGAGATTGGCAAGCTTTTTTCTAAAATCGATGATTTGTTCTGCTCTATTTGTTGTGGTGGCAAAATCGCACTACTATCTACTTCAAAAGAATTAGAAACCTTTTGCATTAAAATTCTAATCTTTACTAGCTTTCCTTCCAATTCCCCAATACTCGACAAGCAAGCTTCAATAAATTCCTCTTTACTTACCTTTCCCACTAATGCTTCTATTAGCCAGTAACTTGTCACTGCTTCCATTGTCAGTTCACCTGCCGACTTTTTTGAGCGATGATTCACCAAGTATTCAATAGTTCTTCCATCCCAAGAATCATGTCTCCGTTTTACTCTTGGCAGTTCAACGTCTTTGCTTCCCTGTTTGTCCATTTTTAAAACTCAGTACAGTTGTCTTATTGTTTACATTTGCAATACTTGATACAAAAATGAGTATTGCGGGTAGTCTAAATGAGTATTTAGGCGGAGAAAGCCCCCTTTTTCTCTCAATTGCGTTTCCACTGTGTTTTCACTGCGTTGCGCTTTTTCCCTCATTTATGAGTATTCGTGCGTAATTCGTACCCAAATTATTCACTGCTTAGAATCAGGCGACTAAATGCCTGGGGTCTTTGCTATGTAAGCACTTGAGCTAGTTAGGTATTAGAGTTCCTTCAAAAAGTCTTTCAAGCCGCTAAAATAATCGTACGTACTTACTACGACTATCTTCACTTTTTCGCATTTGAGCAATTTAGCTATTTTGGCGACTAGTCGCAATTGCTCCGATTTTGGGTAAATCAGCGTGATAACAAAATCATACCAAGTTTATCCAAGATGTGAAGTCATGAGCTACGCGATCGCGCGATTAAAAAAATTAAAGCGGGGTAATATATCAGGGAGTGCATCTCACACTGCAAGAGAAAGAGAAACCCCAAACGCTGACCCCACTCAAAAAAATATTCGGTTCATCGGTAGCCTCAACCCAGAGGAACGATTAGAGGATTTGGTACTAGCCAAAATTGCCGAGCATGAACAAAAGCGAAAGATTCGCACTGATGCGGTGTACTGCGTGGAGTTACTGTTGAGTGCATCGCCCAGTTATTTCCGTCCCGACTGCCCAACTAATGCTGGGTACTATGAACAACAAAAGTTGGATGACTGGGTAGAAGCGACTCACCAGTGGTTGGCTGATGAATATGGCTCACGCATTGTCAGGGCAGAATTACACCTAGATGAAGCCACCCCGCACATTCACGCTTACTTTGTGCCGGTTGATGATCAGGGGCAATTGCGCTGTAATCATTTCTTTGACGGGCGGCAGAAAATTCATGAATTTCAGGATTCGTACTACCAGACAATGCGGCTAATCGAACTAGAGCGCGGTATCAAGGGAAGCAGAGCAAAGCACCAGGACATCAAAGACTTTTACCGCATTGTGGAGGAGGGGCGTGACTTAGAAGTTGATGAGCTAAGTGCAGCGCAATTGAAGGCCAAAGCTGCCGACCGAGACAGAGCGAATCAACGTAAACAGGAAATGGAAGCTACAGCCAAAGCTCTCTCACTTGAAAATGAACAGTTACGGCTCAGAATTGCACAATTAGAACAAGATAATCAATCAATAAAAAAGCTTACCGAGTGGTCAACTGATTTAGCTTTAGATGATGTTGCTTGGGAGTTAGGGCTGTGGCGTAAAGGGAATGAATGGGTAGGAGGAAGCCACATCATTAATATAGATGGCTCTAAATTTAGCGACCTTGCTTCCGGTTCTTATTTTGAAGGTAATCATGCAATTGATTTGGTGAAACACGTTAATCAATGCAACCAAACAACTGCGATCGCATGGATAGGGGAGCGATTTGGTGAAGTCGGCGCAAAACGTGCAGCGATTGCTCATGCTCAAAAAGTTACGGCTGACATTATCCAAACTCAACCAGTACCGCAATTCGCTCCACCGATTGAGGATAAAAAACAGTGGCAGCAAGTAGAACATTACCTAACCCAGAAACGAGGCATACCCTCTGATTGCGTACAAATGTTACATAACCAGGGGCTAGTTTATGCCGACTCAAAAGCAAATGTAGTGTTTGTGATGCGGGACTTGGAAGGGAATACCAAAGGGGCTTTCTTAGAAGGTACAACCAATAAATTCTCTGGTTATGAGTTAGGTACAGTTCGCCGTGATAGCTGGTTTTACTTTACTTTGGGGAAAAAGCCTAGTGAACAAACTAGTACTGTCGTGCTGTCTGACTCTCCCATTGATGCCATTTCAGTAGCCATGCTGGAATATCAAGTTAAAGGAATACCAGAAAACAGAACAGTTTACATGGCAGTAGATGACACTTCAAATTTACCTGTTGAAAGATTACGTAATGTTCCTTGTGTACAGGTAGCTTTTAGTCAACCAACAGTGGCACGGGCTGTTAAAGAACTACTGCCACACTCGACTCAACTCAAGTGCAAAAGTCGGGATTGGAATACGCAGTTAATCAATTTCTCCCATCAATTGCAACAACGTTATTCACAACAAAAACACGAGGAATTAGAGCTATAGTTGTAAAAAAGTCAAGCTACTCTAGTACCGATTTTTTCAGTACCAAAGTAGCTAGTAAAGAGTTTTAGCTATCAATAATATTGGGGTGAAATTTAACTAAAGCCCTAATGAATAATGAGTTAATTAAACAAATATTTGGATTAATTAAGCTTAACAATAAGCTGATTGCTGTCGAGTCTCCATTGCAAGAGAGGGTCAGGCTGCTCATCAATCTAGCCAGTGAATGCCAGCAATACGATATTAACTGTTACCTGTGGACGCTGGAAGATGACCAACTGCACCAGTTATCTACTAATGAGGAGGGATTAAGTTTACAAAAAGTTGACCAGTATCAGGCGATCGCGAAAAGCAGGCGCGAACATTACTTTGAAATTCTGCGGTTTTGGAAAACTACTGATTTATCAGGAATCCTGATACTAGAAGGTATATTCCCCTGGCTGGGCGAAGCTACCACTGACCCCGATTTCTTTCTGACTTCCGAGTGGATCAAGTCAGCCCTCATTAACCTGAAGCTGTGCAATCACTCTTGCAACAAGACAGCGATTCTCTTAGGGTCAAACGCCACCGTGTCATCTGACATTGCCCCCGAAGTTCCCACAGTTATTCAACAACTGCCAGCTATAGAGGAAATAAGCAGTTACTTAGCCCAAGTATTACCTGATTACAGTCATAGCGATATTCATGCGACGGCGAACGCCTCAATAGGCATGTACTTAGCAGACATTGACTATGGAATTAGACAGGCAAGCGCTCCTGGTGAAATTAAACCGGATGAGTTAGTAGAAAAACTGTCCGCTTACAAAATCGAACTGTTCAAGCGGATTTATAATATTCAATTTCTCCAACCCCCTAGCACTCCTATCGGGGGGCTGGAACTGATGCAGCAAGCGTTTAAAACTTATAAGCGCCTTCTATCCTCATTGGCGAAAGCCTATAATCTTCGTTTACCCAAGGGGATTTTATTAATCGGCCCACCGGGAACAGGAAAATCTTACTCGGCTAAAGCAAGTTCTGCACAATTGGGGCTACCTCTGATTATTTTGGAGTGGGGTAGTTTCCGCAGTTACGGTAATTTGGCTGAGTACAAGCTAAAAAGCTTACTCGCACTGGTAGACCGAATCAACCGTGTAATTTTATACTTAGATGACTTTGATAAGGGATTCGCCGGGGATGATGATTTATCCAAACGCCTAGCTGGTATGCTTTTGACCTGGATGCAAGAACGTACTAGTGAGGTTTTAATTATCGCTTCGGCTAACAATATTCAATGGCTACCACCAGAGCTAACCAGAAGTGGACGCTTTGACGAGATTTTCAAGGTGGATCTCCCAAATTACGGCGAACGGCACGAAATATTCAAAATTCACTTAGCCCGTTTCGATCCTCGTTTCCGCGATCGGGGCGATGGGTACAGCGAAGAAGAATGGAAAAGGTTACTCAAAGCCACGCAGCGATGTGTCGGTGCGGAGATTCAAGCCATTGTTGAACGTGCCGCCGTCTCTAGTTTCTGTCAAATGTTTGGCGACGATGTTTCTCCCCTTCAAGAACTACCACCACTAGGAATTACATTGTCGGCATTGCTGGCTGCAAGGCAGAGTATGAATCCTCTGGCAATCCGCGAAGCTGACCGAGTTGAAAGTATGCGTAACATTGCGGCTTTGCATGGCCTTCCATCTAGTCCAATTGATTCATCATTATATAGTCTCGGCAATGTTGATATTTTTGGTGAAACATGAAAACTTTAAAAATTAATTCTGAAAAGGATTTATACGTTGCTGCTTTCAAGTTACTGAACATACTAGGCCCTGTCGCTGGAGTATCAATTATCATCGGCACTGTGGCGCTTGGTTACGTCCAAACTCGTCCCCAGGATTTACCAGTTACGCACATTCTCACCAAAGGCGGTCGCACATTTAACTTGGAAGCCGCTTCTACACCAGAGCAATTAGAGAAAGGGCTGAAATTTCGAGCATCCTTAAACGGCGATGGCGGAATGTTATTCAATTTGGGAGGAGAAATTTATAATGTGCCTTTCTGGATGTACAAGGTAAATTTTCCATTAGACATCTTTTATCTTAAGGACAATGTGGTGACAACTGCGGTTTACAATGCCCAACCGTGTTACAAAAACCCTTGCTCTATCTACAAAGGGAAAGTTGCCAATCAAGTGCTAGAGCTAGCAACAGGCGCTGCCAATATCAAGGTTGGCGATCGGCTTAACATCCAACCGTTATCAGTTTTGCCTAAGAATAATATCAGTGTTGACCAAGAAGATTGGAGATTGAAGATCGCAGATTGCAGATTGAATATTTTTGGTACAAGCCCAGCCCCTTGTGGGCGGAATAAATCTGAAATCGTCAATCTCAAATCAGAGAAGCTGCATCTCTTGTAGGTGCAGTCAATCTCAAATCTACAATCGGCAATCTACAATTGTTTGACAGAGGCAGTTCTTTGAGAACCAAAAATAATCGCTAGTAATTATATAACGTATTTTTTTAAAATCAAGAAACCATAGTACTGAAAAAAACAGTACCTAAATAGCTTCGTGTGTTGAATCAAATATGGCAATCTATTTATGGGAAGAGTATGGACATATTGGGAATTTGATCACCCTTTGGGTAGTACGGTGCGAGTAATATCAACCCCATTAGGGCTAGAGATATTTGCTGAAGATGTATTTCAGATTATTGCACCAGAATTAAATAATGAAAAAATAGTGCCTCTGCATATCCAAAGTCGAGAACGTCATGTGATTATTGGGGAGCAAATAACAATAGTAAAAACTTTAAATTCGGGAGCTATTTATAATTTAAAAGGCATGGTTAAAAAACAAATGATTAATAATTTTACGCAATGGATAAGGAGTAATGTCTTACCGATATTTCAAAAAGATGTTTTTTAGAAAATTGAGAACAAATCTGAATTATGAGGAAAAGAAAAATGACACAAACTATCAATAACAATCAAAATGGAAATATTAATAGCAAAGCTGATATCTCGGCAATTGAAGCAGCAGAAGAAATAAAGCTAAATGATTTAGCACCAGAGCAGCAGTTAGAGTTAGAGAAACTAAAGTTAGACCTGGATATGGCCTCAGATGCAGATAAAGAGGCAGATGAAGTAACTAAAACTCCCCCAAGAAGATTAGTAATAGTAGACGGGGGGAAAGGTGGAGTTGGTAAATCGATGTGGACGAGAGGGTTTTTACAAACTTGTATAGATGAGAAAAGGAGAATTGTGGCAGTAGATGCAGATAATTCTAATCCAGATTTGTTGAGATATTATGGTGAGAATGGTGAGCATTGTCAAATACAGCAGTTAAATATTTTTAAAGATGGAAGTATAGATAGATTTTTTGATCAGATAAAGAGAATGATGGAGCCAGAGCCAGATACATATAATCAACTGCCACCACCAGAATCGCTGTTTTTATTAGAATTGCCACCGCAATCAAGACAAATATTTAAAAGATTTATAGAACAAGAGTTCTTGGAAACAGCCGCCAATGATTATGACATTAGAGTAACAATGGTCGTGGTAATTAGTCGAGTATCAGATTCGGTAAAGCAATTAATAGATTTATACAGCTTTTGCGGAAATAAAGTAGATTACATAGTCGTTAGAAATTTATTTTATGGTGAGGAGTCAGAATTTTCTAGATATAGCAACTCATCAATAGTTCAAGAGATAAAGCAAGAGCTATTAAAAGCAGGAATCCCTTTATTTGATATTACAATGCCGAATTTGCTTGAATATGCCTATGATTATTTAGATGAAAAGTCACTAAGTTTTTCTGAAGGAATAAAGCAAAAAGAACTACCAGGAGTGAAAATGCGGGTGAAGAGTTGGCTAAAAAATTTTAAACAGCAAATTTGTCCAGTTAAGCATCTCTTAGGGCTGGAGAGTATAAATGTTGAAATCTTCTAAAAGAATGGTAATGACTGTAGGTGACTCTCGTGTAGGCAAGTCTACAGTTATGAAACTGTTGCTGGAAATTTATCAAATTCAAGGTAAAAGATTGAAAGTTTATGACCATGATAATCGTGATAGACTTTTGGCTTACAAAGATTTAGTGTGTATTGAAAAGATAGATTTTTTCAATAAACAAACGGACAGGATGTTTATTGATCTGGTAGCTGCTGATATAGATATCATTTTAGTGGATATGCCGGGGCAGCACATAGACAAAATTTGTCAGTATATTGTTGAGTCTGAACTATTAGAAGCTTTAGCTGAATATGGATGGAAGCTAACGTTCCTGCAACCGATATCACATAGAACGGACTGCATAGACTACTTAACTCAAATCATCCAAACTGCTACTAACAATGCCAACTATGTGATAGTGAAGAATTATCATTTTGCGCCAGAGTTTAGGGAATATGACGAAAAAATGCAGAAAACTCTGTTAACAATAGGAGGAACAGAAATAAATTTGATGGCTTTACATCGAAATCACTATCAAGCGATGGAGAAAGCTGTCAAGCCATATTCACAAGTTTGCCAGGATCTATCGATAATTTTATTTTGGAGAAGCTTCATTTTTCAGTGGATTAAAAATTTCCGCAATTCAGTGATAAATAACAAATTGGCTATTAAATATTTAGGACTTGATTGATGACATCACAAGATATATTACAAGGTTATTCTCCATCAGAACAAAGGCGCATAGTTGAAGGGGCGTACCAATTAGGAATCACACCAGATGACCCAACATTTAGGATGATGGCAACGCTGGGTCGATATGAAGAAACGATGATAGACCTCCAGGCAAGAATGGAGGCAATGATAGAAGCATGGGCAGCATTAATAGACCAAAAACTGGAGAAGACAAGTAAATCCGCCGAGTCAATGCATTATACAGTTGTCTCTAGTGCCGTGCGTGATGAGATCAAAAAAAATAAGCCCATCAGCACAGGCATGAAAGTGCAGTCCGGCTGGGGATTGGGAACAGTATCTCTAGTGTGTGGATTAGTAGCGGCTGGCAGTACCTTGCTGGGTTCGCTGACAACGTGGAATCTGGTGCAGAATGTAGGAACGAATCAGTCAGTAGTAGTCTCACGTAACGAGATAAAGATTCTCCAATGGGCAAAATCCCAGGAGGGTAAACAGATGTATCAAATTATCTTAAAAAATCAAGCAGCAATTGAAGCTTGTCAAACACAGCAGAGTAAAACCCAAGGCTATTGTTTAATTCAAGTAGGTAAGTAGCTAACCTACCTGAAGGTAATCTTGTTCGATGTACCCAAGTTTACTAGCTTCAATCAAAGCATTGACGCGATCGCTGACATCCAACTTCGCAAAAATCTTGTTAATATGCCCTTTTACAGTACTTTCAGTAATGAATAACTGCTCGGCAATCAGCTTATTAGAAAAACCAGCTGCCATCAAAGAAACAATTTGGATTTCAGTATTAGTGAGATTATCTTGATAAGTCTTACCCTTGATTTTCTGTTGGTAACAAAAATTCCGTCGGCTAATATCAGGGTCAAAAAAAGACTTGCTATCGTAGAATGTGGTTTTAATGGCTTCTAAAATCAGAGGAACATTATTCTTTTTGAGAATGTAAGAATCAGCGCCGACATTTAAAGCTGATTGAACAGTGCCTTGAGAAGAATGAGAAGAAAGAACAACAATTTTAGTCTTGCTATTGAGTTTGACCTCTTTAATCACTTCTAGCCCAGATATGTCCGGTAAACCAATATCCACCAAAATCACATCGGGATTTAATTCCTTAACTAAATTAATACCTTCAATACCAGTACGCGCAACGCCGACCATTTCCATATCTGGTTGTTGATTGATAGCAGTAGTGATCCCCAACCTAATGAGTTCTTCATCCTCAATGAGCGTTAATCGAATCATAGATCACTTCGATTATAAGATGACTCAATATTTATAACATAGTTATTGGTGTTAAGCCTTTTACTTTTTGTATCTGTCATATAAAATATAAGTAATCAAAAATCTTTCCAGATAAATGAAAGAAACTTTAGTACTAAAGTTTGATTGGATAATTTTTTTTTATAACTAAAACAAAAGTATTCTCAAATCTTGTAGACATAATTAGCACTTATTCATAAAAGTAGCCAAAATACCATCTGTCGTTGGAAACATAGTTATGCAACAGGAAGTTTTAAGCATATTAGGTTTGTTACACGATGTTTCAAACAACTATCAAGGAGCATCGTTAGTTTTGAATCAAATAATTGATGGTGCTTATGGACAGTCTTTAGAAGAGATCAAACCGTTGCTGATAGCTTTACAACAAACGAATGAGCGAGGGGTGAGTTTGATTCAATCTGAAAGAACTGCTTTTTTTGAACTAAATCCAGCGACAATGGAGCAGTTTGATATGTTAAGTTTTTTACAAACAACTTATTCTCGATTCAAACCAATAGCGCAGTATCATTCCTTGAATCTCCACTATGAAACACAACTAACATACAAGCATGGAACGCAAGTACGGGGTGATAGCATAAGTATTGACCGAATGCTGTGTAATCTGGTGACAAATGCTATTAAGTACACTCTTACCGGAGATATCTTTTTAAGGCTGCTCAATCAAGAAGATGATTTAATTATTGAGATTGAAGATACCGGCTGTGGGATTGCCGCCGAACAAATTTCCAACATATTTATCCCATTATGGCAAGCGCCAAATAGCAATTTATTACATCAATCAGGCATGGGACTAGGACTGTACATCGCCTTATGTGTTGCTCATGCTCATGGTTTGAGGATAAGCGTAAACTCGGTAGTTAGACAAGGAACCAAATTCACCATAATATTTCCTTACAAAGATAACGGGGTTTATGGGGTTGATGGTAGGATGTTGCCCAAGTCACAGAGGTTACAAGATGCGTTACCTATATGATGTGAAACTTTGGGACAGGATTGAAACAGGAGTGGAATTTCTAATTTTTGTGGCTTTGATGATAGCGGCAATCATTAAACTGGGGCACAACGATTTTCTACAAGCATTGTTTTACATAGTATTAGCTGTAATCATCTCACCTTGGTCACAATTCCAGCGGGTGACTAAGCGATATGTTTTAGTAAGTGCGTATATTCTTGGGTTGTTTGTCGGGTATTTTAGTTAGTCTAACTCTGGGCCGTCGGGAGATCGCTCGTTTTGTTGTGGCGGTGGCTGTTGCTGTTGCACTCTTATATCAAAGTTGATCAGCTTTTGTGTTTCTTGTGGTGAAAGGTGATTGTGTATTACCTTGTATTCTTCCTTAGCATCTACTTTATAAGCACTAAAAGCCGATTGATTATCACTTTTGCGCCAAACAGTCAGACGCTGCATACCTTCTCTCATCAACAAATTTAATCGATAAGCCATGCCTTCATAGACCCGACCGCCAATAGTATCTTGTCCCTTTGTAACGATAATATTCATTAGTGCAGGAATGAGAGACTTTTTAACAACCTCATTATTTTCAGTCTCCTTTGGTAATGCTTTTTGATGCTCAACTAAAGGTAACTTGCGCCCAAGAGACTGTAATATCTGGTCTAAGAACATCTTTTTCCTTTCATTAACTAAATTTTCTACTCTGGAACTATTGTCTTCTATGGTGTCAGCTTGACCCAATCCTAATTTTTGGGCGTACTGTTGGTAATATTTTTGCTTGAGTGAGAGCCGATATTCTTCAGTAGTTTGAGCATTTTGGGACAGGTCTAGAGTATTTCTCATCTGATGAATAAGATTTTCGCGCTCTGTAGTGTCTAGTGCGGGGGTTGAGTGTATTGATTGTGAAAGTGGGTATTTCTCCATCATCAGCGCCAGTCTGCAGGCCATTTGGTTGTCAGAAAAGCCACTGTTGCGGTTGATGATAGTGATGGTTTCGGCTACTGAGCTAGATTGCATAGGTATTACAATTCTAATTCCTGTGAATTAGTAGTAGGTTGTTGCGAAGTGTGAGATTTTTGGGAATGTACTTCAACCTTGGGCGTATAAGTATTGTTAATAACCTGGCTACGAGTCTTGAGCAAATCCTGAATCACATCACTCAAAGGAGGAAGAGAAATATCAGTTTGCCCTTTGTTGTGCTGCTCGAATTGACTTTGAAGTAGAATTTTCTGGTAAAGTTCACGTTGCTCCCCAATAGTCAGCTTGCCAGTTTTTGAAAGTTTTTCCCGTAAAGGGTTGTTGTATTGATTGGCAACACTAGACCAAGTTTTATTAGTTTCTAAACCGTGCCAATGAGAGGCAATGTCAGGGTGAAGAGGCACGAGTGTATCACGTTTTGGGTCAGAAGAAAACTGTGCCTGTGGTTGTTGAAAAGCCTCCGTTCGCAAATCATTAACAATATAAGCTAATGGTGGAAGCACAATATCAGTACGCCGAAAGTGATTAATTTCACTCCAAACTTGATTTTGAATCTGCTGGTAAAGTTCCCGCTGTTCACCAATAGTCAGCTTGCCCGTTTGCTGAATTTTAGATTGAAATTCTAAATGTCCTTGCGCTACAGTCTTATTCCAAGAACCATCTTTTTCTAACTTCTCCCAATATTGTTTCAATACTGGATGTAGTGGTAGCAAAACTTTATCTAAATTAGAAGAAAAATTGGGTCGTTTTGCTGGTTGTGATGGTGTTGTGTTTTTAGGTGTTGGTATAGTTGAGTGTGATACAGCGTTCTGTTGTTTTGGAGAATTAGAGCTTGCTTCTTGTGGGTGTGATTGTGTCTTGCGCTCTGGTGCGTTGGGCGTAGATTGGTGTGACTGCTCCTCGTCTAAATTACGGGTAATTTCGGGATGAACGGGCAAGTCAATGTCACGGGTGTCTGTCGGGTTGCCAAATAATGTTTTGTAATTGATATGTAGTTTTTGTGCCAGCAAACCCAACTTTTCTAAATCAGCTTCAGTGATAGCCAAAGCTTTAACTTGGTGAGTCATACCAGTGTCAGTTTTCTCAAACTGAAAGCGAACAGCTTCCCTAGTAGTACCATTATGTTCAGTTTTGAGTAATTGCAGAGTAGATGTATTGTCACTGGTTTGCCGAAAAAGAATCCGGTAATTGCCCAAGGTTAAATCGTCTTTCTCGAAGCTATTAATACTTTGTGTGAGTATTTTTAATACCTCGTTTTCTTTGAAACTTTCTAAAATATTGTGTGTGCCTTTAGGAGAGACTGAACCAACGGCAGAAGCTATTTTCCGAGGGTCTTCATCAACAGAGGGCAATTCTTTACCAGCTTTCAGGTAGTCAGCCACTAACAAAAACTCCTGCCTTTCAATAGGCAGAATGTTAATTTGTTTTTCTATCCAAATTTTTGGCTCAGACTCTATTTCTGTGTAAGAAAGTTTAATATTGCCTACGTGTCCCCATTTATCAGCTTGAAAAGTCATTAACTCTACATCATCATGACGACGATAGATACTGTATTTATCAGCACCATGATTCTTAATTACAAAAGCATCAGCATGGTAGATTTTGCCACTGGTCTGCTGTTGTTCATCTTTCGCTTCAACACCATATTTTTTTAACAAAGTATAAGCAGCAAAAGCTATTTGTTTATTCTCGCTAGCTTCTAGGCGCTTTCTAAAAAAATTAGGCTCATAAACTGTAACATTTTCTTTTTTAGCCCAAGAAGAACTAGTTACAGGAGTTTCAGTTGGCTGGGCTGGCTCCGGGGCAACATCTACATGAATAATGTCTGAATCAATAACTTTTATATCTATAATTTGTGAACCAAGGTCAATAGGTGATTTAGCACGACTTTTTTTAAATACACCAATGTTTGGTTCTAATTCGGGATCATCTATCACAGTAGAGTCTCCTTTTTGTTGATCAATTGTTTTGACTGTCCCATCCTTGAGCTTGATAGTAAAACGTAAACTATCAAGTTGATTTTGATGCCATTCTTCTAGAGATATAGCCCTGGCAGATAATTTTTCAAAAGCTTCTTTTCCTTGTGAAACTATAAAATCATCTACACCCTTATCCGGCCCTGGCAGCGTTACTACTTTAACGACAGCACCAAATTCTTGTAATAAGCTTCCTGTCTTCCAAATATCTCTTTGGATATTGAGCTTAGTTTCAGGCTTAGTTTCATAATCAAAGCAGATTTTGATTTCTCTACCAGAAGTTGCGAAAACAGCTAATTCATCAGCCAGATACGAATCACCAATTTTCTTGCCCCACTCGTTTTTAGGTGAGCGATAGCCGGAGGAAATTCCCGGTAGTCCGATGGCTGCGTGACCATCTGATAGTAGACTAGCCGCCTTCTTCGCCCCCTCTGTAATGACGAGTGGGATATTGTGTTTACACACACAATACCAAAAACCACTCAAGCGATCGCTGTCAGTGGGGTTTACTCCAGCTTTTGAGTAAATATTTTGGGCAATCACGCTTGGGACATCTAGCAAGAAAATACTCAAATCAACTGATGGTGGATGCTCATATTTAATGAACTTGCCTTCAACCACAACAGTGAACCCATCTTTTTTAACGGTTTTGGGTCTGGGGTGGTTTGGCTTATAGCATCCCCATTCTTTAATTTGAGGTTGCTCACCAGGGGTAAGATTAGCAAATGTGCGCGGATCTACTCCTGAATTACACCACCAGCCACCTGCATCTAAGTGGGAATAGAGTTCTAAAAGCCTAATAGAGAGGCTACCTGTATTTGTACGTGAGAGTTTGTCGCTGATCATGAGCCGTTCCCAAGCTTCATGTTCGCCACCGACATAGCTAAAATGAAGACTAGAGAAGTTGAGATGTGCAATCTCTCCTGAGATGGCGCTGCCTACTACGAGTTCGTGCCAATGTTGCAGATCAATATGTTCTGGGTGATGAGGGATATGTTGAGTATTTTGTGGCTCAAGTTTTTCACTACTGATTGGGATTTTCTGGTCGCTAATCAACTCTACTGTTAAATGCTCATCGCCAATTTCATGAAAATTAATCACTTCACTCTGCTCATAGTCTTCATGAATGTCATTCTTTTGCACAACATCTTTTTCTAAAATGGAGGAATTATCTACAATAAGAGCAAATGATATATCTTTGATTTCACCTGCATCCGTGACGTAATCATTTCTGTTTGTAAAATATTGATATTCCAGAGTATTATTGCTTTCAACTTGTATACTTAAAAAGTCAACTACTGTACCCGAAGGAGGAAGGTTTTTGGGAAAACTCGGGTTGGGTAAAACTGGAGGTAAATCAGGATCAGGAGGAAAATTAGGTGGTGTTATATCATTACTACCTGGGAGAAGTTTAGGCAATAAATATGCCATTATCTCTTCTACTTGTTCTATTTCCTCATCTGTTACACCTTCAAAGTTACCTTTAGACCATTTCCAACCACCATCCTCATCAGGAGTAAGGAAATAAGTTTCTTCTCCTATTTCGATTCGACATTTTAGATCAATAGCTGATTCGATTGATTTGTAAATAAACTCTCCTAAAGGATAAATAAAAGCTCTAATAAAATGCTGACTAGCTCTAGCGTAAGCGGAAGTGAGTTGCAAATGTCGTTCATCAAACATATTTATTTGGGTGTAGCAGAGTAAAGGGTAAACAGATTAAAATTCATTCTTTTTCGCTTTTCCTTTCCTTTCTACATTCTTGTCTAACCGCAACAGTTGCAGAATCGCCTTTGCAAATATTTGTTATGAACAGGGTTGTCGATGATGAGAGAACAAGATTGGCGCAGAACCTCATATTGTTGCCAGTTAGCCCCCAAGCATTTGATATCGATGAGCTTACCTTGGGGTGTAATGCGATTAAAAATAATATGAATATAAATATTGCTAGGTTGAATATCTAAAAAACAGATATACTGCAAATCATGCCAGCCGATACCGTGAATATATTGGTTAACAATTTTTAGACAAGATTCTTGATTTAGTTGGATGTAAGTGTTTTTTAAGCTGATGATAGTATATATGCCCAAATTCCTCAGCTTTCGTCTAGTTTTAGATAAAGTCTTAAACTCCTGAATAATTTGAAGGGGAGGCAGACTAATATCAATAAAACTACCATTTGCTAAAATCTTTTCTTGAGATAGTGTTTGAATTAGTTCAAAGTTATTAATTTTAAATTCTTCAATAGTCATTTTCATAACAATCAAATTCCACTATCAGATTTATTTTGATTAATCATGCTGCCGACTTCTTTGAATGTTAGTCCAGAATTATTAGAAATAGCTTGAGGGTTTTCGGGAATGGGGAAGCGTGAATCAACTTGCTTAACTCGCAAAGCTAAATCTTGCCCAGAGGGAAATTTTTGTGTACTCTTTCTAGCTAGTAAACTGACAATCCTTGCCCATTTAAGTTGATTGTATTTATCAATATTTTTGAGTGACTCATTAATTTTTATGGTTTTGAGTAAAGGAACAGACCCCTCCTTTTTATTGGCATAAGCCGGATTAATAAAAACACATTTACCAGCAATTAGTTTGAGAAACTGAGCCGATTCAAAAAGCTTTCTAGTTTTCTCTTGGTCACTAATACTAGTGCTATTATTTTTACTACCAGTAGAACGGCTTTTTTGCTTGTACTTAATCTCTTCATCACCTAAGAAGCTGGAAAACAATTGCGCCGACTCGTTCTCACCAGGATTGAATATAAACTTAGTGCTGCAAGCGCCAAGGATAGCTTTAGCAATATCCTTACCGTAGTTCTTCTCAAGCTGCCCCATATTTTGGAAGCCGATAATACCGCAGAAGCCCTCAGAACGAGATTCGTTGAGCCACCTGTAGAGGTCAGGTAAGTAAATCGAGGGTAATTCATCCAGTGCAACGATCAGTGGATCTTTCCGTTTAGAAGCAATATTTCGGGCGATGGTCATGTGTAAAATGCTGGTCATGAGAGGCCCTACTGCATCTCGGCGTTCTCTGTCCAACCCAAAGATAATCATCTGCTTACCTTTAATTTCCAAAGGTAAAGTCGTCTTTCCAATGAAGCAGCCTAGTGTGTTTTTGGCCATAAAGCGAGTAAACATAATACTGGCAGTTGCAACAATGCCTGCAACAGTCTTTTCAGATGCAGCAGAACTGAACAGTTGCCCAAAAGCAATTTTTACCCAAGGATTGAGAGAAGCAGCCATGAGGCGTTTGACCATTTGTTCGCTAGAAAGTATCGCGGCGCAAGTCATAACATCTGCGAATTGACCGAACTCTTTAGCTAACATTAGAATTGCCTGAGTCAGCTGATCACCGGATGGGCCAAAGAACCCATCTTCAGTTGAATTGCCCAAAAGTCGAAAATTCTTATTGATAACAGTGGAAATTTGTCGGGATGATTCGGCATCACTACTATCCCGGAGAAAATCTAAAGGATTGCAAACTTCAGATTCAGGAAATCCCGGTGCAAAGATGTGAACATCATAGCCCTTGTATTTGGCGTAGGCAGCAACTTTCGCTTGAGATGGGTATTTGAAGTCATAAACTATACATGGAAATTCCTGAGCAATTGCCGAGTAAATCATCGGGTTAATGGCGCTGAATGTTTTACCACTACCGGGAGCGCCAATGACTGCCGTACCCCGTTGCACATCAGGTATATAGAAAGTAGTACCTGCACTTTTAGTTTGATACCGACCAATATAAAGTGCAGCACTATCACATTGGGGACTGGCAATTTGCAAGATGGCTTTTTTCTGAGCAGTAGCAGTTTCTTTAGCTCCACCCCAATAAGAGGTAGCAATTTTCTTCTTGTTACCATCGCCAAAAAATACCCTTATCAAAATGTAAGCGCCGAGCAAGGATAAAACTGTTAGCCCATTGGGGGTAAATAAATGATGAGTGTATTTGCCAATTGCGTCTGAAGGATTTTGTAATTGCTCAAATCGAAATCCTTGAGGATTAGCGCTATTTACTTTGAAAGATTTGCTCATATTTAAGGTAGAGAATTAGGTTGACCAAGAACGACAGGGTCTTTCTCTTGGTACTCAATAAAAGGTACAGGCCCTATGAAGTATGGACTGCAAGTGCGACCAATGAAAGGGATGGTTTTACAAATACGGAAGAACATAGTAGTCTCCACCTTTCCACTGCCTTCATAAATATTCCAAACAACTTGCTTAAAGCTGGAGCCAAAGGGGTTTCGACCAGTAGGCTCTTTACCATCATTAAGAGCTTTTAAAATGCCAAATCCACCATTAACCTTTTGGAATTTCCCGGATATCCACTGTGTTCCAGTAGTCTTACCAATGCCGGACATTTCCGTATGAGCGCAATTATTTTGTAGACAGGGAACATTAAAGCCATCTTGGTAGCTACCAGATATGGAACGGGTGCGATTAGCTTCAATATCTCCCAATGGCAGATCAACTTTGGCAACAAATGAAAGGTCAAGTGTTCGCAGTCCTGGTAGGTTATCCCAGGTGAGAGTGGACAATCCAGGTACTCCATTAATTTTGGAGTCTTGCCAATTCTCAAATCTATTAATAGATGTGTTTTGAATGTCGGGAATAGATGTTAGTGAGTAATTTTTAAAATTTATTACTCTTCCTAATTGAACGTCACGTAAACGAGAATTTCGGCTGGCGTTACCTATTGTGCCTCCAGTAATTCCAAATCTTCTCGCAAAATCACGGATAGGTATAACACTATTAACATTTCTATTACCTAAACCAGGGATCGCTTTGGTTAAAGATGGTAAAGTTTGCCATTGAGTTAATTGAAAATCGTCTAATGTTAACCCACTTAAATTGATTCCTTGTACTGAAGCTATGGTTGAGATATTTAAATTTTCTATTGCTAATTGAGGTGTTTCAAAATCTCCTAGTTCCATAAATTCTGCAATACTTTGTCCTGCCATCCAAGTTCTGCTTTCTGTACCACCCCTTGAACTAGGGTAGGCAACACTGCCACTTTCAGAAATAATCATGTCGCTAAAACGCAAGCGCGACCAATCAGGAGTAAACCCATTAGGAGAATTGGTAACGGGTACTTGTGCTGAAGCCTTGGGCAGCAAAAAGCCTACAACTTGGTTCAATAGCCCATATCTTATAAAACTATGAATCAATAAGCTACCTACTAAACCAAAAAAAATGAAGTAACGTAAGGCGTTTTCATTGGGTCGTAAAGATGATTTCATAAGCCATTACCTTGCGTTAAATTATCAGAACTCTTACTCAAAGCAATTAATTTTTTAACTAAGTCTTGAGAGACAGAAGCCTTATTAGTAGCAGTAGAAATGTCATCACCTGCTTGTAAATAACCGATTAACTTTTGCAAGCGCTGGTGTAGTTCATCTTGCTGATTTATCCATGCACTTTTAATAGCGACAACAATACCGCCTCGAATTTGGTTAATTGTTTGCTGTGTTTTAACTAATGATTGCAATTGAGGTTTTGGGGTTGTTTGTTCTCGTGCCACATCAGCCTTGATCGCCACTTGACTATATTTAGGAGTGCCATTACTTGTTGCTAGTCGAAAACTGTAAGTCTTGCGTTCACCAGAGGATGACTGCGTAACTACTGTTAACAAAGTGGTAGATGTTTGCGGTATTCCAGGAATGTTTACTCTCAAGATCCGCCGCAGATGAATCAGCCCAGCACCGGGGCTAGAGCAATTCTGATCCAGTCCCTCTAAGCAACCATCTGTGTCAAGCAGAATTTGCGATGGGTCGTCTAACCAGACTTTTTTGATAGTTTCACCAAGCTCGTAAAATGAAATTGCTACACCGTGACCATTCCAAACGTTGATAGTTTGTAAAATTGCACCTTGGCCACTAGCTTGAGTTTGTTTGATGGTGCGAACGACTGGTGCGGCAATTGTGGATAGTGGTACACAAGCAAATGCGAGAGCCAATGGTATACCAATCAAAAACTTTTTCATGGCAACTCCAAAGAACGATTTACATTAAAAGTGACTTTGGTTCCCTGTGGAATAAACCAAGTATTAGGGCGAGAAGTAATTTCTTGAGTATTACGTTGATTACGTTGGCTGATGTTTTGGCTAACTTGACCAAAAAACCCTGACATTAACGCACCAGTGAGATTGCGCTGATTGCCAGTACTACGTTTGCGAACCCTGCCTGTGAATTCATCAGAAATTTCTTCTTCACTATCCGGTTGGTTCATAATCTCCCCAACCTTCCCCAATGCAGACACAGCACCGCCAAACAAGTCATTTCGTGCAATCTCGCCACCCCTGTCTTGAAATCTCCGAGCCAAGAGGGGTTTACCACCAACTCCTGTCACGGAAATCGCACCCGCAGAAATAGGATATTCTGTATTATCTTTGATGATCGCTCTGACATAAGCGACAGCGTAACTGCCGCCATCAACCGAACCTAACTCGACTGCAAACATTGTTCCCGAAGGGATTGCCACTTGCCCATAGTTATCGCGTAAATCCTCTTGCAGTCTAGCGACAGACCTAGTGTTATTAGAGGTTGGTGATTGTGTCTGTGTCTGCCCTGAATTATTAACTGTGGCTTGAACTAATGGGGTAACAAGGACACCACTAGCAAAAGTGCCAACTGTCAAATAACGAGTTTGTTTCCCTTGGAGAATTTTACTTTCTTGAGGTAAATAATTGTTAGCTAAAGTAATCTTGTTAACTTTAGAAGTTGCTTGCCACCTGGGGCGAATCTTTTCAATCGACTCGCTTGAGTTTTGCGGCGTGGTTTGGTCAAAATTATTTGTATTTGTTTGTTCATTCTGTTGATTTTGAATTGCTTGAGCTTGAGCAAGATACGGATCTAATGAAGATTGTTTACTGGTGCTAGTTTCGGCGTATGCGATTTTGCCGTAAGAACCGATGCCACGGAGTTTGTTCAATTGCTCAAGGGGATCTTGGGGCGTGAGTGTCTGTGCAGATATAGATGGTTTTGGAGAAAAACTTGTGTGTGTTGGTGACTGAGTGTAGGTTCTAATCTGTTGTGGTGCAGTTTGAGTTACACGACGTGGTTGTGTATTTTGAACAGAACGTGGCGCAGGTTGTGGAGATGGTGGGTTAGATGGCACGACCTTTTGGTTTACTGAAACTGGTACTGGCGGTGATTGGTCAAATTTATTTTTGTTAATGCGACCTAACTCATCTTCTTGATCCGACAGAGCGAGTTTTGCACGCGCATCACCGTCTCCCTCATCACTTTTTTGGGCTTGTTCAGTGGTCGGTATTTCCTGCGTTTTCAGACCAATCTTTGGTGCTGGTGCGGGATTGAAAACACCATTGAGCATCAAAAATATTGCTAAAAATCCAACTCCAAAAGGGACAGCAATTATTGCTAGTCTTGACCAAGGAGAAGTGACAATTGTGTGCTTAGTCGCTACTAATAAACTTTCCGGTTCTGGTGCTTTATTAGCATCATCTATTTCAAGCAAATCCTCTATAGTTGATACAGACCCTTTACCGTTGTCTTCGCTCATTTCCTTCTCCCGAAGTTTAAATCTACAATTTCTGTAATTTCTAATCCGGCGCGACGGGCTGCATAAATCTTCTTAGCTAACTCAGTGGTATTAGCTGGGATATATTCTGGATTAGAAATTGAAGAAACTGTAACGGTTTTATTGAAAGCAATTCCTTTACCTGAGTTATACTCACGGTCAAAAGTTACCAGTGTACCAATAAAATCTATTTCCCATTTCCCTGATTTAATTTGACGTGGTTGGGATATGAATCTGGGAATTAAAGATACTTGAGTATCACCATTGAATATACCTGTCGGAGTGATTGATGCTAATTTCTTGAGAAAGGCGGGGCGAAATCCTTCATTTTCACTTAAAGCAAATGCAGCATCATAGGCTCTAGTCGCAACCCGACTATTAGATTTATTATTAAGTTTACCTACTTCTACCCCAGTATCTTGCTTAGTGATAGGTTCTCCTTTTTCATTAAATGCTTTTACTAATCCATCCCAATTAAACGTAGTAATAAATGTATCAGATACAAATTTTTTAATTACTTCATCAGACCGTTCTTTTGGGTCTACTGCTCTAGCGGCGATTGTCTCTCCTGATGAAAGTTGTACTAATGCCAACTGTTTTTTATTTAAAACACTAATCGCTCCATAATTGAGAAATTGTAATAATAGAGAAAGTGCAGCCATTGAAAACCCAGCTAGAGAAATTATTCCAACTCTTGTTGTTACATATTTGTTGTAACTAAGTAACTGCAATGGCTCTTTTGCTCGAGGTTGATTTTTTTGATTCAACATAGATTTTATTGTAACAATTCAGTCCTTCTGAATCCAGGAGTCAGAATGTTGGAGAAGAAGAGTGAATTCTTTTCAATCAATAGAAGAGTTATACGCTCATTGCTTTTAAATTCTGGCTTCTGAATCCAGAAGGACTGAATTATTACGGTTTTATTTAGCTATTTTCCCGATTAGACTACCACCTTTAGTAGCAACACCTTTAGCAACCTCAATGGCAATTCCACTGTAAGTTTCAGTAGCTTTATTAATTTGAATTAAAACAGAAACGCCACCACCAGCCGCTAAACCTGTAGCTAAGAATGGCGCAATTATACCAATTGTAAACAGGAAGAACATTGGCTGATAAGATTTAGATTCAGCGACTAATTGCCCGGCGAAACCAACTATGATATTGAAGCAGAGCTTGCCAAAACCTACACTGAAATATCCTACTAACCAACTGTAAATTGATTTAGCTCCGTAAGGTAGCAGAGAACCACCAACAGCTACAGGCCCCAAAAGTGCTGTTACAAGCATAGTCAGTTCAATTCCCCATTGATAAGCCCCATTCATCCCGACTAAAATTATCGTAACTATATCAGTAACAGCAGACCCAACAAAAGCATTAATGGGAGACAACATTAAATCGATTCCATTTGCTTTTCCATCTTTCACATCATTAAAAGCATCGATAGCGCCATCAACCGCATCTATAAACCAAGAAAAAGCTCCATTATTTTTGTTAAACTTATCTGGATATTTTTTGGTTAAATCTTCTTTAGCTTGAGCCAAACAGTTAATTTGTTCTTGTTGACTTAAAGATGAATTCCTACATTTATTTACAGCAATACCAATAGCGCTACGTGCTGCTTCAGTTCCCAATGCACTTTCAAATGCTTGCTTGAGGTCAATTCCTGCCGCCGCTTCGCTAAGAACTATATTATTTACATTATTAATATAGTTTCTAATCCCCAAAGTTGACTTTCCTAGTACATCCCCCTTATTACTGAGCAAAAGAACTACTATTAACGGCCAAATAAAGTCTGTATAAGCTCTTTGTTCTTCCCCCGCCATCATTTTTTTTGTCCATTCAACGACGAAGAAAGTTAGTGTTGCTACAGCAAATAAAGCTCCGACTGTACAAATTGCTGAATAAACACCACCTGTAATAGTTTCGTTCCAAAGCTCATCAAATCCTTGAGCTATTGAAGCTGCATTTTCTTTTGCTAAATCAGCTAAATCACCCCCGAAAAGTTTGGCTAGTAAAAACATGATTTGAATCCTTGCTCAATACAGTAATTTTGTCAGACATTTGAACGCTAGTTGATTGTTTGTGTAGGAAGGAAAAGCTCTTGTAACTTTACCTCCTACTGTGTTTCTATACCCTTTTAATCAGTCAGCAGAAGTAGGATCTAGCCGTGCATTAAGTACCACTTCATGCACTAAAGACAATCTGCCATCTTCTTCGGAGTTCTCCTTTTGCCTTTGGGAATCAAGATGCTCCGCTACTTGCGTTAGCATCAAGTTAGAGTAAGCATTGTCCTGTCGGGCTAATAAAGAATCAGTACGCTGCTGTGCCAACATTGACACAATTAAGCCGTTCTGAGACGCGATCGCTTTGAGAACATTCTGAGAAGCGTCCATATTCTGCGCCTCATCAGCAATACCTTTTGCAAGTTTAGCGATTTGTGCAGTAGTATCAATTTTTTCTTGAGTTTGCTGCTGTCCTTTTTTTCCAATCACGCTGGCAATCGAGCCAAGCGTCAATTCACGCTCTAGCTTCTGTGCTTTTTCTTGGGCGACAGGATAAGAATAATCATCCTTGAGCGTATTTTTCAATTGTTCAGCCGAAGCAATTGGGTCAGGCGCACCCAATTGTCCAATAGAACTATCAATTGCCGCATTAGCATTTTCTTTGATGTCACCCCAAGCACTGTTAATCTCATCCGATGCCCATGCTTGAATTTCCGAAACTTCTCCTTGAAGATCCGATACGATAGAACTAAAAAAATCGTTGATGCTGATGCCATAGCTAGGTGCTGCTATCAATAAACTGCCAACTGTAGCAGAAAGTATTACCCCAATTGTCCGCTTTTTCATTTAAGCTACCTGTCTTGTATGTGATTTTGAAAGTAAATTCTTCGCTAATTCTGATAACTCTTCCCCCCGAATCATTCTGATATAATCCTCACTAAATTTGACTAATCCAAGCAGAGGATTATCTTGATAGTATTTGAGAAATAAAGTGCGTAATTCTTGCTCGTTTGGATTATTAGCAACTGAGGCTAATAAACAGTAGGCAGGATAATAGCGACAGAAAGTTAGCTTGCCGTTATCATCAAGCAACCACTGAGAGTAAATCCCCGACTTTTTTGGATAAAAAGCTTCTGTACTATTGACCCTGATGATTTCAATAGGATATTTAAAGCGAACAATAAACGGGTCAACAGCTGATGATTGAATCCTGCCTACTAAACGTGTGGTGATATTGGCAAATATCTTTTGTGCAGATGCGCTCTGATATATAGTCTCTGGTTCTTGGGCAGAGATGATGACGCGGATACCAGACTTCGCACCATTGGCACACAATCGCCCAATCAACGAAGCTATCGCATCGAATTGGAATAAAATTGGTGCTTCATCAAGAAAGAATATCGAAGCTTTTGAGCTTAAGGCACGACGTAAAGCTGCTGCATAGGCACTAAGAGCGAGTATGGCAGCATCAGCTTCACTCGATAAATTACGTAAAGCGAATACTAACAATTTGGCATTAGTTCTAAAACTGGATGGGCGTGAGATTGATTGCCCAACCCTAGTATTTAACCAATAACTTATTCTCAGCCTAATCTGATTTAATGCTTCGGAAATCTCTTGACTCTTACTAGCGATAGAATCTAATTGTATGAAAGCTGGAGAACAAAAATTATAAAAATCTTTGAGTGTCGGAGTTTCGCTCCAATATTGAGTTCCCAATCCATTCTGTATTGCTAACTTGTAGCGCAATTTTATTTCGTCATCATTAAAAAACGTTTTTAATGTTAACGCAATAATTGACTCAATGTTTGTAACCATTGAAGGACTGACACCAATCATGCTCGTTCCAATCACCATTGTCATCAGAACTGATTTGAGAAATTCCTTAAAATCGCTCAATCGCTCATTTTGACGTTCTGCATCCAGAGAGCGTAAATCAGGTAGTTCAAAAAGATTATTCGCTTCTTTAGAGATGTCAAAGTATGCCCCATCTTCACCAAGTAGATTCGTGTAATCAGTGAAAGTGGATGTACCGTCTGGTTTAGGATAGTCTAATGCCACTACCGGAATATCTTGTGCAAGTGCGGGGGTAAGAATACCTGCCACCAGTACAGATTTACCTGAACGAGTTGCGCCGAAGACTGCCAAATTCTTGTGGTTTTGGTACAAGTCTAGATGTACTGGTGTGCCGCCTTCTTCTGCGATTAACTCAAACCCAGTCCGATCGCCTGTGGCAGTCCTAATCAATGGCATCAGCCCTGGTGCTTCCGAACTAAAATATGGCAGTCGGCGGTTAAAAGGCTTGGTTAACAACGGCTCCCAAACAAATGGGCAACACTGCAACCATAGCTTCCAGGCGTATTCAATCTCCCGGTCTACTACTGCCGGACGCAAGAAATAGCTGGCAAGATATCGGCAAGCTTCGTCTAATTCCCGTGGGGTTGGGCGGTGGACGAGAAAAGCAACTGCGGTATGCACTACTACACTACCTTTATATATTGTCTTCTGCGCCTCTACCGCTTCTTCAATATTCATGCCTGATTTGACATCAATATTTCCTTTCTCTGTAGATAAAGAAGTGCTGGTAATTGATTGTTTGGTAATGCGTTGAAGATTTGTTTTAGAAATAGCTTGATTTGCCTTTGTTAGCTGACAAATAACCTCTGTATCATAAATACTATCCCTAGAGATTAGTTCCCACAAATAACGTAATTGAGCTTGTTCGTCATACCATCCCCCTGGCTTTTGGCTGAAGTTGAGCGCCCCAATATATTTGTTTTGGATTTTTACCCATTTCCTATCAAAGAATGGCACAGATAGCTCATTCTCTAATATCTGGTGGCGGATATGAAAATCACTAGTTTGAGTTTCTACTAGTCCATTGGTAGAATCTATCTTTAGAGGATTAGGAATTGCTGGTGGTGATGACAGATTGAATTGCTGCCAATTTATTTCCCATATTTCTTGGGCACTCAGCACCCTAATACCAAGTTTCATTTTATTACTTAGTATGGCTGACCATTGCAAAAAACCATTGCTAAAGGAATTTTGGAGGATATTTTCAATTCTGGTATTATTATGGGCATGAATTTCTCCAGTAAAAGAAAACCAACCTTTTTCTAATTTTCTGATAATTGATTCGATAAAATCATGAGAACGTTCATCATCAGAAACAATAGTATACGTACACCATAGCCTGAGAAACTTATTTTTTCTAGTGCCACTTTGAGTTAATTCTTTAACTCGCAATCTTTCACTACGAATCAATAACTTTAACGCCTCACTAGAGCAAATTGACTCTAAAGAAGATAGTTCCTTTTGTCTATAATAATCCGAGGTAAAAGACCCTAAGTGTATTGTGAGGTTTTCGCCTTCGGGAATTTCTTTTAGTCCCGCTTCTATGCCCTCAAAAAGAGGCAGCATTTGTGATGATTCTAAATTCGGATGAATCCCTAAACAATCAAAGCAGAATTTTATTTGAATATTTTCACCTTTTTTGAGAATTAATGCGCCTACGCCCTGCCTACCTCCTAAGTTTAAATCACAAATCCCCGCTAAATGGATAATATCTTCAAAGGGAGTGAGCATTTTCACAACACTAATCTGCTCGTTTTCTAATGCTCCTTTACCTAATTTATCTGGTTCTTGCGTTACTTTTATGGAAAATTAATACTAAAGTGCCAGTTTAATAAACT
>NZ_JABXKI010000080.1 GCF_017115095.1 Nostoc sp. NMS4
GGAGATTTTTTCTTAGCTTGAGCAAAGATATCTCGAATATTCTTTTGACTTTGCCCTATCCAAACACTGACAATATCAGCAGGAGAGAACTTAAAGAAATATCTCCCAGATTCATTAGCAAAGGCATTTGCTAGTAGAGTTTTACCACATCCCGGCAAGCCATAGAAAAGAATTCCACCAATTGAACTCTTATATCCTTTAGATTGCAGCTTCAGGAGTCTAGTTAGTTTTTCTTTTTCTTCGTTTAACCCTTGTACTTGGCTAAAGTCAAGCTTAAATTCTTTGATACGATTAGTAATTGGATATGCCTGTATTAAACTAGGCTTTTTAGCCACATACTCAAAAGATGGGTAGTCGATAGAGTCAAACGATACTGGGACTAATTGGTGTTTTTCATAATCAGGAGCCATGATGACAACCTGGAAGCGATCGCCATAATATCCTGAAAACTTATATTCTAATATTTCCTTAGCTTTTTTCAGTTGGTAATAGTTGCGTGCTATCTCAAAACCAGGAATTACCAACCAAAGACTTTCTAGCTGATTTGGCCATACTTTTGATTTTCTCAAAACTCTTTTAATTGAATCTAAGAAGAGATTATTATCTTGAAATTCTTGGTATTTGAGAGTTTCTATCTCAACCACTACCTGATTTTTTACATATACTTCTATAATTTCATTTTGGTATTCTTCATCATCATCTGATGTATCTTCATCGATTGTTTCTTCATCCCTAGAAGTTAACTCAACTTCACAGATGATATTAGACAATCCATATCCTAGACTTTCCAACGTTTTAATCGCAAAATACTTGAGATAAATATATTCTTTACTTTCTTGCTGCCACTTCAGAGTATAAAAATGTTCGCTTTTCATCTTCAGCAATAACTGAGACTCGGCTTGTATTTGAGCCTTTTGTAATTCTACAAAGTAATCTTGCAAAGATGCATCATCTTCCTCTATTTCATAATATGGAAGTTCCAGCAAGAGACGGAAATGGGCGTACACTTCCTCTTTATATTCAATAGAGGCTTCATTTGGGTATTTACACCTGAGAGTAAAAGTAAAAGGAATTTTACTAGCAACTCTATCTACCAAGTATCCGAAAGCATCTTCTTGCTGATGAGCTTGGATTTCTAATGCTGATGGACAATGAAATAAAATAAAAGACTGTTCAGAATTATATTTATTGGCATATAGAGATATCTGTTCAAATTGTTGATCGAATTTTTCAGAATCAAGCAACTCTAAACCAGTGTTACCAAGTATAATGCTGGTCATGGTTGAGCGATGAAACTGAAAGATACCAGCAACAGAGATAGGATTTTCTTGTTCATCTTTACAATCTTGCTCTGAGGCAATACTTGTCGGAATTTTCTTAGTGGCAGCTATGGGCGTACTATCAGAACCTCTATACTGATATTTTCTAATTAATTCATAATTAAAGATTTTGACAACAATATCACAGAAGAAATCTTCTACTTGTGGAATCAAAAAAATACTTACTGGCTGCTGAGAATCTAAACAGGCTTGAAATCGTTCATATTCTTGTTCAGAGCCAAAATCAAATAAGTAGTAGAAGAAATCATGTTTGACTGAAATTGACTCTCTTAATTTGGCTGAAATTGATTGAGATTCAGCAACTTGATTTATTGGTTCTACACCTTGAATAGAAATAGCTATTTTTGTATCTAATGGAATATGCAAATCTAACCGAGGATTTGCACAAAGCCCCAATTCATCAAGAGCAGTATTAAAATCATCTATGAATGATTGACTTCTACGCTGATAGCCAAACTGTTCTATGATAGTTTTGACTCGGAGGTTTTTTTGAGTTTTACCAGTTCTCTGGAGTTTATTTTTAATTGAACGTAAGTAGGCTGTATATGACATTTTGTGTCCTATTGCTTAAGTAGGGTTAATTAGCATCCCCAAGGAAACTAAATATATAGTTCCCTAAGTTACATATCCAGATAACTCACACAAGCAACGTCTTTTGACTCGCCGCTTTGATCTGCGCTTACCAAAGGTAGAGACTCATTGAATGAGGTTAAATATTTTTCTACAGGACAGGACTTACGCAAAATATCTCTCAAACTCTCATTTCTCTGTGTTCTCTGCGCCACCCTGCGGGAAGCCGCAAAGCGTCTACTGTGGTTCGATTTTTCGTTACCTGTGCGTAAGTCCTACAGGAGTACGATAAATAATCATCCGCTACCCATCACTACAGCCGGGTTAGTGCGGGATTAAATTGGAGGTTCAGTAGTGTTTGAAATCAACAGGCGGCGGAGTAACCCCAGGTGGAATATCACCGAAGGCTTGGCTGGGTATATGTTTATGATGCCCACCATTCTAGTTTTGGGAACTTTTGTAGTCTTACCCATTCTCTACGCCGTTTTTCTCTCCCTGCAAAAAGTTCAACTCCTTGGCGGTATTGAATACGAGTTCATTGGTTTTCGGAACTTCACGCGATTAGCTGAAGATGAAAGGGTGTGGATTGCTTTGAGAAACACAGCAGCTTATGTAGCCATTGTTGTGCCAACTCAAACCGTCTTAGCTTTAATTCTGGCGGTAACTCTGAATTCTGGGATTCGCGGTAAAAACTGGTGGCGCATCCTCTACTTTTTGCCCACAGTCACTTCTTCAGCAGTGCTGACGCTGATCTTTATGTGGATTTATAACACCGATGGACTACTAAACGATTTTCTCGCTTTTGTGGGGCTACCTACTTATAACTGGTTGGGCGATCCAGCAGTTGCACTCAAAGGCATTATGATCATGAACATTTGGTCAACTGCGCCATTTTTCATGGTGATTTATCTGGCGGCGTTACAGGATATACCCCAAACACTTTATGAGGCGGCGGAACTCGATGGTGCAAATGGGTGGCAGCAATTTATCCACATTACTCTTCCCTTGCTGGGGCCTGTAACCTTCTTTGTGGTGGCGGTGGGGATAATTGGTACTTTTCAACTTTTTGACCAGTCTTACATCTTCTCTGGCGGTACTGGCGGGCCAAATAACGCTACCTTAACTGTGGTGCTGCTAATTTATCAAGCTGTGTTTCGGAATTTACAAATGGGATATGCAGCTGCGATCGCATTTTTGTTAGCAGCCGTGATTATTGCCATTACTTTGATTCAGCAGCGACTTTTCGGAGGTGAACGGATTTGACTAAAATCTCTGGCTTATCCTGGCTTAAAGTCTTGTTGTACGTCTTGCTGACACTCTATGCGATCGTCACCCTAATTCCCTTTCTCTGGGCGCTTTCCGCATCATTTAAGCCGCTAACAGAGATTGTCAGCGCCCAACCCAACTTTCTCCCCAAAAATTTTACTTTCGATAATTACAGACAAATCTTTTTACAAGAACCGCTATTTTGGCGCTGGTTGTTTAACAGTATAGCGATCGCTGTTAGCGTCACGCTTTTAAACTTATTGTTAAATTCAATGGCTGGTTATGCCTTGGCGAGACTGCGTTTTGTAGGTAAGCGCTTTTGGTTCTTCCTAATTTTGGCAGTACTAGCAGTACCGGCGCAAATCACCCTAATCCCGACATTTTTGATTTTAAAAGCGATCGGCTGGCTGAATTCTTACCAAGGCATGATTGTCCCTAGCATGGTGAATGCCACTTTTATCTTCATGATGCGGCAGTTTTTTGTTAATTTTCCTAAAGAACTAGAAGAAGCAGCTCAACTTGATGGCTTAAATACTTTTGGAATTTTTCGACACATTGTCTTACCTTTAGCAAAACCAGCACTAGCAGCACAGGCAGTGTTTGTATTCATGGGAAGTTGGAATAATTTTTTACTGCCTATAGTTATCCTATTTGACCCAGAAATGTTTACCCTCCCCTTGGGGCTGAACACCTTCAAAGGTCAATACATCAGCTATTGGAACTACATTATGGCGGCTTCTATGGTCTTTACCCTGCCAGCTTTAGGCATTTATGCCTTTTTTAATCGTTACTTTATTCAAAGCGTCACCTTTACCGGGGGAAAAGGTTAATAGGCATTAGTCATTATTCAAAAGTTAAAAATTCTTCCCCTGCTTCCCCTGCTTCCCCGGTTACTGAGCGCAGTCGTTGGCGCAGCCTCTCGTAGAGAAGTATGCCCCCTGCCCCCTACTCTCTTTCGCCTCCCATTCCCCAAACAGTATTTTGGGCAACAAATTGCACTCCTAACGTGATATTGGTATTACAGCGACTCAATCTCTATCTATCAGTAAACAAGCATTATGGGTTTTGCAGACCTATCGATCGCAGAGATAGCAGCCGACTACAGCATTCCTGTAGAACAAGTGTTTTCTCTGTGCAACCAACTGGGAATCGCCTACAAACACCAAAAGACCCGTTTGGCGTTAGAAGATGCAAAGGCAATTATTTCCCAAATATCGTCTGAAATACGCCCCAATGGTACTAACGACTTGGTGGGCGATCGCGAAGTCCCCTGAAGGGTTATCTCAGAACTTTGGCTAATAACTGATAGCTAATGACAAAAAATAATCAGTCATTAGCAATTAGCAGCTTGGAGATTGAGAATCGCATTCTTAGCTGTGTTGAGCGTCAAAATTTTTAAGGGGAAATATGTTTAGAAGACTAATTGGCGTTGTTGTGGCTACTGTTTTACTCTCGTTTCAGTTGCTTGTCGGTAGTGCGACAGCAGTGGAACTAGACGAAGCTACCCGAACAGTGCCTTTAAATACTCAAGGTGATACCGTTGTACTCAGCCTTAAACAAGTCAAAGAAGGCAAACGCTTATTTAATTACGCTTGTGCCCAATGCCATGCTGGTGGAGTTACCAAGACAAACCAAAACGTCGGACTCACTCCAGAGGATTTGGCACTGGCAACACCCAACCGTAACAACATTGAAGGCTTAGTAGATTACCTGAAAAATCCCACTACTTACGACGGGGAAGAAGAAATTTCCGAAATACACCCCAGTCTCAAAAGCGCAGATATTTTCACAGCAGTGCGAAATCTGACAGATGATGACTTGGAAGCGATCGCCGGTCATATTCTCTTACAACCCAAAATCGTTGGTACTAAGTGGGGAGGCGGCAAAATCTATTACTAAACCCTGGAGTTGAATCATTGGGCATTGGGAATAGGGCATTGGGAATAGGGCATTGGGAAGAATTTATTCTCCATTCCCCACTCCCCATTACCTATTCCCTATTTACTACTGATTAGCCAGCTTTTTGCAATAAATTGCTCTCCATTCTTAAAAAAAAAATTGATCTATGACAGATTGTCATATTTGGTGTTGATTTTATTTAAAATGAAAAAGGGAAAAAAATTGTTTGTTAGGAGAGAGCTATGAAATTAATTTCGGCAAGCTGGCGACGCCTTGGTTTAGCTGTGTTGACAATCCTTTTAGTTGTTAGCAGCTTTGCTGTTTTTACTCCCAGTGCTTCGGCTGAAACCTACAAGGTGAAATTGGGTAGCGATAAAGGACTGCTAGCATTTGAACCGAAAAAGTTGACCATCAAACCAGGTGACACAATTGAATGGGTGAACAATAAAGTTCCTCCCCATAATGTTGTGTTTGATGCTGCCAAAAACCCCTCTAAGAGCGCCGATTTAGCTAAATCTCTGTCTCATAAGAAGTTGCTCATGAGTCCTGGCCAAAAGGAAACAACCACCTTTGCAGCAGACGCACCTACTGGCGACTACACCTTCTACTGTGAACCTCATCGTGGTGCTGGCATGGTTGGTACAATCACTGTCCAAGGCTAGAAACACCAGCGTTTCACACGAGATGATTACTCAGTGAAATTAGCTCACCGTAACACGCCACACTCCTAGAGTGACGCACAAAATGCACAAATGGCGGTAACTAGTCATCTGCTTCCCTAAGACGCTAAAGAATCTGTAGCGATGGAGGAGTGAACTAGTTACCGCCAATTTTGATCAAATTTGACTTAATCAAGGATTAATCGCGTTTATACTCTTGCTGGAGGCTTGTTGCGAGGAAATTCTGTTGAGAATACTTTTATTAATTTTACTGTCAGCGATCGCTCTATTCAAATTCACATTTATTAGTCCAGCACTAGCTGCCGAAACATCTAACGGTGCTAAAATCTTCGAGGCTAACTGCGCTTCTTGCCATATCGGTGGCGGTAACATCCTTATCAACCAGAAAACCTTGAAAAAGGAAGCATTGTCAAAATACCTAGAAAATTACGATCGCGACTCAATCCAGGCGATTATCCATCAAGTCCAAAATGGTAAAAATGCCATGCCAGCCTTTAAAGACAAGTTAAGTTCTGAGGAGATTCTAGAGGTGGCTAATTACGTTTCTCAAAATGCAGAACAAGGTTGGTAATGTAGCTATTAGGAAAAATACCCTACGAGTATTCCGTTGGACAACTCGTAGGGTAGCCGCTTCTTTATCAGGCGCGGCGACGTTTTTGCCCCGCAATTCCTCTCGACACTGATCCTTTGGGTTCAGTGTGAGCCTCCTTGCGGAAATAGGTGATCAATTTTCTGAATTAGACTTTAACTGTCTGCTTTCCTTGACTTGGCGTAACTGTTCTACTAATTTTTGATCCGATTCAGCAGTGGCTGTAGGCTGACCCTGATTGATTTTCGGCAACAATAACGGTTCAGAAGTAGTAGCTGCCGATGAAGCCTGGTTATTTTTAATTGGCAGTTCCGATAATGGTTTGCGAGTAGGTGCTGGTGATAACTCAGGCTGATTCCCATTAACGTCTGGTGCAGTTAATGGTTTGAGAGTACCTGTTGGTGACGACGTAGGCGGGTTATTTCTGATTTGTAAATTAGGTAATGGTTTAAAAGTAGCTGTTGGTGAGGGGGTAAGCTGATTGTTATTGGTTCCCGGCGCAGATAATGACGAGGGCTTTTGCTCTTGAGTCGTTCCAGTAAGATTACTTGCGCTGTTTTGGAAACGCAGGTTAAATGGATAGGAACTAATCTGTTTATCTCCCTTGGGGGATTGCTTGTTGAAATATTGCCTTGCTTTTAATTGCAATTCTGGGGAAATTAACTTGTCTTGAAATTTGATATCTAAGACCTTACCATCAGGATCTACCACCAACACGCCCAAAACAGCACCTTCAAGATTTGACTTATTTGTGGATAATGTTTGGCGAATGACTGGTTTTTGTTCAGCGTTGGGATATTGTTGCTGGACTTCCTTTCTCAGGTTGGCATAAGAGTCTAGCTGTGCAATTGCCTGTTGAGTTCCCTTCGCTGATAAATCTGCTGGCTGGAGGGTGCTTGCCCTAGTTCCGATTAAAGTATTCCCATTCCTAGCTTGTTTTAGAGAGCTAATTAGTGGGTTTTGAGCAATTCTAGACGACGCATTGTTAATTGGTTGCGTCATTGGCTGCGAAGTCGTATTTACCTGTCCTGTTGCAACAGGGGTCGTGTCAGATATGATTGGAGGCTGGGCATTCCGCAGAATATCATTAGGTATTTGCTGCGACTGCAATTCTGGCAACCTATTTACAGCTAGAGGCTTAGGCGGCTCGTATTTGGCAACGCTCTCATTCAGATTTACAGGAGGAACCACATTCACACGAGGCACTGGTTGAGAGAATCTGGCGCTGGTATTAAATTTAGAACTATCAAACTTAGACGCATCAAATCGCAAATTATCACTAGGAATCATCCGCAAAGACTGCCTTGTAGGTAAGGAAGAGACTTGATAGTTATTGGATGATGCCGGTAGTGGAGGCAGTACTAGCTGACTGGATGGTGATGGCGCTAAGGGAGTTAATGCAGTTTGACCGCTAAAGTTTGGAGCTGCAAGTGGGGCGACTGGCGGTAATTGTTGTAAACCAATCTGGGGTGTGCTTTGCGGCAAACGGTTTTGGTCGGCTTGGCTCAATTCCAAAAGTCCGACTGTTTTAGATGATGCTGTTTCTTTGGGCTTGTTAGACTCCATCGGCATCAATGGCACGAGCATGGCGATCGCACCGTGGATACCAAGGGAAGCTATAGCTGCTATCCCAATTGGCTGGCTTAAGATATCTGGTATATTTTTCAGCAGGGAGACGTAAGACATAGCTGTTATCGTTCACTCACTCAGTTACAGTTGACTAGCGATTTTCTCTTTGTGACATGGCAATTTCTTGCAAGAGATACGTTCTTCATAAGGAAATAATAACTTCCTCTGCTGGCAATCAAAACGCCAAAATTGCCATTTATTCAAGTTTTTAATTAATCAATGACGCTGTATCATAATCTTCAAAATTTGAGCCTACTAAAGAGATATTTGAAAAATCACTACTTTTGATTTTTTATTGTGATGACGCACACAATTAAAATTAATATCTGGGAGTTTTATAAAATTTAAGTAAACGCACAACTTGGAATGCATCAAAACAATCTGCCGAAGTTGCCTTGTTTTTTCTACTGTTTCTCAGTCAACGACGCTGTAACAGATGACACACTTGCTTGTCCGAGACTAAGCCCTATTTTAAAATAATACCACATCGGCAACCCCTCAAACTGTTGCAAATTGTACAATTTTATTGAATTCTAGCTTTAAATCTTACCAAAGCTATTGGTTTTTTACCCAAGGCGTGAGTCAGGCGATCGCAATTTTAGCTGCCCAATCATGACTACTTCTTCGTCAAAAAAGTTCAAACCCTCAATCATTGCATCGAAAACTTCAAATGCCATTACCGACAGTTATTTTACCTGGATATCTAGAAAGTGCGATCGCTTATCGCCAACTAGAACAATCCCTACAAAATTCAGATTTTCCCACAGTTACAGTCCCACTGCGGCGGCGTGACTGGCTCCCCACTCTGGGAGTAAGACCCGTAACACTGATTTTGCAACAACTCGATCGCACGATCGAGGATATATTACGTCAACATAATGCTACTCAAGTTAACTTAATTGGTCACTCAGCCGGAGGTTGGATATCCCGTATTTATATGGGAGAAAAGCCCTATTTAGCGCGCGGTGATGTCAAACCATTTCTCTGGCAAGGGCATCCCTTAGTTGCGAGTCTCATCACCTTGGGTACACCCCATATTAGCCAAGAACGCTGGACACGCTCGAATCTAGATTTTGTTACCAATAACTACCCAGGAGCTTTTTACAAAAACGTTCGTTACGTTTGTGTGGCTGGCAAAACTATCTTTGGGAAAAGACGGCCTGGTAGTTGGTTGGCTTACAGTAGTTACCAATTAACCTGTGGTAAGGGTAACACTTGGGGAGATGGGATTACGCCCATTGAAGCTGCTCATTTAGAGGGGGCAGAAAATCTAGTGATTGCAGGTGTGAGGCATTCTCCCAGAAGTCCTGGAATTTGGTATGGTTCACCAGAACCCTTAAAAGCTTGGGTGCAATATTTGATTTAAAAAACTTTATTTTTATATAATAAAAGTAAAATTTATTAATATTTCTTAGCTAAAATTGTAATAAGAATAAATATTTAGTTAAGAACAGGAGGGGTGAGCTATGCAAAGCACCCAGTTCGATCAGATTTTGCGACGAATAGCAACGATATTATCAGTTGTAATTTTGACTCTGTGTTTAATTTATATTTCTACCGGAGTTTTGCTGTCTTTTTACTATGAACCGACAGCAGGGGGAGCTTATAACTCATTGAAGATGATTAATACACAACTGCCATACGGGTGGTTGTTTTGGAGAGCGCATGATATTGCTGGTAACGGGGTAATTGCGATCGCTCTCATTCAAATTGTGGTGATGTTTTTAGGTCGGCAATTTCGCAACAGTTGGCTGGCTGCTTGGATTAGTGTAATTTTGTTAACCCTAAGTGCGATCGGGCTGGATTGGACAGCGATGATTTTAGATTGGACTCAGGAAGGTTACTGGCGTTTCAGCATTGAGCTAGGAACCATCCAAGCCATTCCTTTGATTGGTGGGCAACTGCGCGAAATCCTGACTGGTGGTGGAGCGATTAACACAACTACCGTCGAACACCTTTACACAATCCACAGTTATCTGATTTCAGTAGCGACGCTAATTCTCGCCATAGTACATTTTTCTGCTTTACTCTGGCAGGAATCGCAAGCTGAGTACTGAGTGCTGAGTGCTGAGTGCTGAGTTAGGAGTTAGGAGTTAGGAGTTAAAAGTTATTTTCTCCTCCTGCTTCCCCTGCTTCCCCTGCTGCTTCCCCATCTCCCTTGTTTCCCTCATCCCCCAGGAGCCTCACTAGTAGAAAGTTGAGATAATTGAGCGAGGGATAGGTCTTCAACCTCTGGTAACTTTTCTAGAGAGAGGGGAGTGGATTGGGTGGCACCAGATAAGCGTTTTAAAAGGCTAGGTCTGGGGTCATGTAACAGATAAATAATGCGATCGCCAATTTCCCAATCTTGGTTGGCTGGCATTACCTGTAAGCGTTCTGCTCGTTCTAGCAATAGCGGTATCAACATCCCAGTCCGAATCTTTTCTTGGATGCGATCGCATTGAGTCGAAAACTCCAAGTCATCTAGTGTAGTTGTCCCCAACTTCACTCGCCCATCATTCAAATATTCATTCCAAGTTTTAATCGCTAAGTCTGGAATAAAAGCTTGATTAACTTTATTACTAGCTGAAGTAGTCGCTTGCGGATCGCGGGGAAAAACAGCTAAGACACGCGGGGGTTTAAACTCCTCAGCTGCTCGTTGAGCCAAAACAAAATTCACCTCCCCATTACTTGTCATAGCCAAAAAAGTACCCATAGATGCAAGTCCTGCCTCTTCCAAAACAGCAGCATCCAGCGCACTACTGGCAATCACCCGGAGATTTTGCGCCTCGGCTTGTACAAGACATTCGGGGTCAGTATCAATCATTACCACGTTTTCTCCCCGTTCTTGAAAGAAGCGGGCAATCACAAGACTCAAGGGATTACAACCTACAATCACTGCCCCAGTTACGTCCTTAGAGGTGATTTGTAGCCATTTGGCAACCCAGCCAGCTGTTAGCCCTTGACAAACAACAGTCATGATAATTGTCAAGAATACTAAAGCTTTGATGGAATCACCGCCGTTAATGCCTCGCTGTGTCAACGAAATCGCAAAAAAAGAAGCTACAGAGGCAGCAACAATTCCTCTCGGAGCAACCCAGCTTAAAAATAGTTTCTGTCGCCAGTTTAAATCACTGTTCCAGGTACACAACAAGATATTAATCGGGCGAACGACAAACATTAGTACCAAAACGGTGAATAAACTACCCCAACCCAAAGCAAATACACTGGCAATGGATAGATCGGCAGCTAATAAGATAAATAGCACCGAGACGCTGAGAATTGTCAGTTGACCTTTAAAGCTGCGTAATAGACGTTCTTCCGGGACTGAGGAGTTAGCAAAGACTGCCCCTGCAACTACTGTTGTCATTACCCCCGATTCACTGCGGATCATTTGCGATAAGGTAAACAGGCTCCAAAGTATCGCCAACACTACTAAGTTTTTTAGCTCAAATGACAGAAAACTGGCGCGTTTGAAAATCAAACTCATCAGATAACCGCCAGCACCACCAATTGCTGCCCCAACGCCCAGACGTATAAGTAAACCAACGATCGCATTGATCGGATCAGCATCGCCGTTCAAAATCGTATCAAGGACAACGAAGGCGAGGATAGCCCCTACAGGGTCAATTAAAACCCCTTCTCCTTCTAAAAGTGTTGCCACTTGTCGATCTACATTAATTTGTTTGAGCAATGGGCCAACGACGGTTGGACCTGTCACCACGACTATGGAAGCATAGAGAAAAGCTATGTTCCAGGGAAATTCACCCAGCCAGTGAGCAGCCATACTCCCGCCAATCAGGGTAATTAGGGTTCCTTGAGTGACGAGCAATTGTAGGCTGACTGAAACTCTACCTAACTCACGCAGATCCAAGTTAAGTCCGCCTTCAAACAAAATGATTGCCGTTGCGAGGGCGACTATAACTTCCAATCCAGTGCCTAGCACGTGGGGATGCAATAGCCCTATACCATCAGAGCCAAACAAAATGCCTAACAGCAATAATAAGACGATGCTGGGTACACGAAGGTATGCAGCCAGCACTTGGGCGCTAATACCTGCAAAGACAGCGATCGCCATCTGGATGGTGATTTCAAAAGATGCTTCCATGTTGTAGATTTTGAGCGATTTATTTCAAAATCTCTTGTAAAAAAACCGTAGATATTAACTCTACAGGGTACAACATCATACCCTTTGTTCCTTGCCGTCTTCAGCGTTTTTTATCTCTGTGTATACCCCAAAATTCCCAGCGCCTAACGCTAACGCACCCTGCGAGCGATCGCAGAAGCATCTACGGACTTTTTTATCTCTCTCCATATCTTTGTATCCTCTTTCAGCTTTTGCTTCCACCCAGTTTAGCTGCCACAAACTTTTTTTGGCAAAACCTGTTGACAAAGGTAAGGAAATTGGTTAACTTATAAAAGGTCTGAGTCCGATGCCCCCATCGTCTAGAGGCCTAGGACACCTCCCTTTCACGGAGGTAACGGGGATTCGAATTCCCCTGGGGGTACTTAAAAATAATAAAAAGCAAAGGCTTTTTAGTTTGAGGCTTATTGACAAAAACCATCATCCAGGAATATTCCCGAATGATGGTTTAACCGTTATTATACATACGGTTCTTTGCTGGCTAGTTCTTCTACACGTTGGTGAATAGCCAAAAGATTTAACCGCAAATCTTTGCTGAGGCGATTTTCAATAATTCCCACTGGCATAGTGAGTTTAGGCCAAACTTGAATTGTGTAGGACAAATTTGTTCCGATATTCTCACCGAAAGAATAAGGCTCTAAGCACCAGCTACCAGAAAAGCCTTTAAAATCTCCCTCTACCATCTGGAAATTAATTGCTTTAGGGAAGCATTCTTCCAAATCTAGAACTACCCGCGCACAAAATTTGAAATTGAGTAAGCGTTGGGAGCCTACTTGCTCTAGTCGAATCCCACCATTGGGATGCTCGATTAGGCAACTCTTGGCGAGGTTGGGGAGGAAGTCAGGCAAGGCTTCATAATTTGTCAGAACCTTCCAGATTTGCTCCACTGGATGGGGAATTTGGACTTTAGCACTGATTTGCCTCTGTCGCTCTGCTATTTTCTCAATTTGAACTTCTACCTGAGCAAGCAAATCCCCTTCTAGTTTGGTGTCATCGGTGGGAGATTGCAAATCAGGGTTCTCTGTTGTGTTCTGTTTTTTAGTCACTTTCAGAATTATGGTTTGCTTTCGTCAGAAAATTGGGGCAGAGTCAAGGTGAAGCAAATTTCGCTTTGTTCAGAATCCGAGATTGGGAGACTTTCAACAGCGATCGCTCCATTCAGATGCTGCACTAAAGACTTGACTAAAGCAAGTCCCAAGCCAGTCCCTGGAGTCCAACGCCCTTTTCCCCGACGGAATTTATCAAAGATGTAGGTCGCTTCTTCTTCAGAAATGGCACGTCCTGTATTCGTCACCTTCATGATAACTTGATCGATTTGCTGATCGACTCGGTGAGCAGCTTCAAGGCGAACTATTGTATCAGGCTCTGAATATTTACAGGCATTCGTTAACAATTCTTGCAGGATGCGGTCAAAACTCTCCAGTTCAGTTTGCAGTTTGAGCGATTCCTCTGGCAAATCTACAGAAATCTTTAATCCTTTCTCAGCAAGTTTTTTCTCAAAAGATGCTGCTATATCCTGAATTCTAGTATTTAAATCTATAGATTTTAATTGCGGGGCTTCGTGAGGCGACTCTAGCTTTTGGAGTGTCAACAAGTCATTAATCAAGTTGATTTCCTTTGAACATTCCTGCTCAAGAATATCTAGATATTTACCCTGACGCTCTGGTGCTATTCCTGGCAAACGCAAGTTTTTTATTGACATCAGCATATTTGTCAAAGGATAGCGGAGGCGATCGCTCATATTACTCAAAAATTCATCTTTGAGTTCATTGAGTTCTTGTAGTTGCTCAACATACTGCCGTGTTTTTTCCTGCAATTTAGCGTAGAGTTCCAGACTATTCTGGAGTTTCGCCGTCCGATCATCTACCAAAGTTTGCACTTGGCGCAATGTCTGTGACTGAATTATGGCGTTACTCACTTGAGCGCAAACCATTTCCACAAGATTTAATTCTGCTGGTTGCCAATTGCGAATCACAGATTGCTGTAGCACCAAGAATCCTAAAATTTTACCTTGACTTTCCAGTGGCACTAAAAGTACCGCAGGTAAGTTCTCTACTGCAAACAATGGAGCAGCTGTCAAGGTATCGTTTTGATCTGTATAGTCATCGAAGATTACTGGTTTTCCAGAATCGATGAAGGCACGCTGGCATAAACCACAGTCTGAAACTAAGAAAGACTGAGCTAAGGTGTCTAGTTGACTAGCACCAGAATTTCGTGTTTCCCTTACCCATTCACCAATTACGGTAGCTTTCGCTTTGGGGATTTGTTTTTTAGCTTGAGTCCTAAATAGTGGATCTGTATATTTCAGCAGTATGAGCAAACCCCGATCTGCCTGTAGAGATTCGGCAGTGGAGGTAATAACTAACTGGAGCATTTGATTTAGCTCCAAGTTACTACGACTCAATAAAGTTAATTGCTTAATCAAACTTTGATGCTGGTGGCTTTTTTGCAGGGACTGCTCTTGATGGGCAATTTGTTGAGCTTGTGCCACTCCAGAAAAAGCGATCGCGCAAGCCGACTCCACTTCTTTGAGCAATTGTTTTTCTGATTCACTCCATTCATAAGGTTGGAATTTAATCAGATTAATCACTCCATTATTATTGCCACCAAACCGAGTCGGAATTGCCAAAACCGCTTTTACCGGTAGTGGCAAATATTGACACCCAATTACCAGACTGTTCTGAATAATCGAAATATCTTCAATCGTCAATGGTTGGGCAGCACATTGCAGCACTGGCGAGTGCATCAGCAACTGTTCCATCGAAAACATTTCTTCTGGGTGTGGCAGCCCTAAATACTCATCAGCACACCAATTAGTAGTAGTTGCTTCCTCGGATGTCTCATCCGCCACAGAAACCAAGCAGCAGCAATCTACTTGAAAAGCAACTCCTAATAATTGGGCAATCTCTTGCAGCATCAAAGCTGTAGCCGAGCTACTAGCAATGATTTGGTTAATTTTTTGTACCAATTCGCGGGCAGGTTCTTCCTGATGCTGCATCAGCTTGACTTGGTAAGGTTGTAGTCGATCTATGTCATCTACGTAATGTAGGGGCGATGATAAAGGTTTTTTCATTTTTGGCACGCCCTCGGATAATAACCACTTTGTTCTTGCACCCAACCTTTTGGCATATTCTTCACCGTTAGTTGTGTTGCTACACCCTGATAATTAACAAATTTTGTGTGAATACTTTCTCTCACCTGTTATAGCCCTTTTCTATCTCAGATGGCCAAAGTTCCACTTCATCAAGCAAATTGCTACATTAATACATAAGTAATAGAATACTTAAGATATCCTATAACTGCTTCAGTTAGCTTATTTTTAACTGCTCTACTTGAAATAATTCACTAACTTTATCTTGTCTGTAAGTATACATAAACCGTAATTTCTCTAGAATTACCAGAAAAATACCCTTTACATCACGTAAAATCACGTAACTTGCTTTATAAAGCTTTATTACATTTTTTTAAAAAACTAGTAGGTTTAACAAGCTACTCTTTGATCTCCGTAACTCTCAGTAAAATATCAATGAAGTAAAAGAGGCAAAAAAACAGCAGGTTGTTCTTGCAGTGTAGGCTTCTCTTCCCTACGAGAGTCTACGCCAACGAGATGCAGTTGCGTTCAGAGATGAATGGTACGCTTGTAAAGCCCAAAGACTTATGTAGCGTCGTTTCCAGCCTCCAGGATGGGAACGAATTCCGAGAGGGCTGCTGCCTCTTGTTAAGAAAGAGGAGGCGGAGCCTCTAGGAATAGTTTCCCAGCCTGGAGGCTGGGAACCAGTTGTGTAAGTCCTGTTAACTTAGTGCCATTCTGTTCAGAGACGTATACTGATAGCGTAACGGTGCTAGGGAGTCCGTGAGGGTCTTGCTTTCAAGCTGTAGGATAAATTTTGGAATAAAGCTTAAATACTTACTTACCAGGGGTTGCGGCAGTTATTGCTAAATTTTGAATGCAGCCCAGTTTTTGTTACTAATAACTGGGCTGCATTCGTCTGAATATAAAACTAAACCACAATCTATTTTCAGAATTATATTTTTTAAAGTAGTAAGAGCATATTGCGATTCCTGCTGGTAGTGGCGGGCTTTTCGGCCCGCCTACTCCAGGTTTCAAAATGGACGAAGTTTATCCAGCCAAGCTCTCGACACTTAGAGGAACCATATCGCCATTCCTCGTTAGTCCTAACAACATCGGTTCTTGGGGTTGGATTAGTTGACCTGTAAGTACACAGCGTTCTTCTTGCTGAGCTGTGGCAGCGATGCTAGCTCGAATGTCGGATCGCGAAAATCGAGGCTTCCACTCACCTGATTTTTGCTGGACATAATTCCAAAGGATATCTCGGATCAGAGCTTGATATCCCTGATTCCCAGCTATTTCTTTGAGTTTATCTTTGAGTTCCCGTTCTAGGCGAATGCTGGTAACTTCCATATCGGTGGTTGGGGTGCGTGCGATCGTATGCATCAGATTTTCTCCTTAAAGGTATAGACAGGACAGTAATACAAGTGTAGTATGTTTAAAGGAATGTTCAATAGGTGAAATTTTCTGTGAAATCCATTTACCCCATCTCTACTTCAATTTTGCGCGCTACCAATTGCCGAACCAATTGGGAATCAGCTGCTATGGAAGTGGAGTATTTATTTATGGGCGATGGTAGCCGAAATCATGGGCAAATCACAGAAGGTAATGATGATTATAAGTATGTAGGCATTAGTGCACTAATTGCAAAACCACAACTAGATCAACAAAGCGGGGGATACAGGCAAAGGAATCCTGTACCGATATGAGACCAGAAAATCTTCCGGTCAATTCTAACCCCCGCTTCACCGAAAACTTGAAGCGGGGGTTTTTTTATAAGGAGTTAAGCTGTGACGATATCTTCCATGCGCGGCGCGATCGCAATGCAAGTGTTAGAACAATCTGTGGTGGTGTTTTCTCAAAATTACTTGCCACTATGTCGGGTGAATATCAAGCGGGCGATTGTGCTGTTAGTAACTAACAAAGCTCAACCGTTGGGTTTTACCACAGAAAGGGGATGGCAAGTTCACTCACCCAGTTTGGTAATTGATGTGCCAAAACATATTCGCTTGACAATCACTTCCAATGAGCGGATGTGGAAAGTTCCGCCAGTGAATCGGCGGGAAGTATTGCGACGAGATCATCACAGTTGCCAATATTGCGGTAGCGGCAAACATCTAACGCTAGATCATGTGATGCCGCGATCAAGAGGCGGTTCTCACACTTGGGATAACGTAGTCACAGCTTGTGAAAGATGTAACTCCCGTAAAGGCGATCGCACCTTATTTGAAGCTGGTATGCAACTGCGTACCAAACCAAAAGCGCCAATTCACCCCGCGATTTCTTTTGCTGAACAGTTTTGGATAGATATGCAAGCAAACCTGGAATAACAGGAGAGCATAAGGAATGCTGAAATTAACTTACACTGAAAGCAGTTTTGATTTAGAATGTGTCACTCTGTCGCTAGAAGAATGGGTAGCGCAACGAGTGATTTTAGCCCTGCGAGTTGGGCAAAGTTTGTGCATTGAACCCAGCACCGCTTCCTTTTTGCTTCCTGTTGATTTGCCAGGAGTAGAAGTACTGAGGGTTGAGGTAAAAAGAGATGACAGAGAAATCATTGCCCTCTGTGCATGCGATGCCGAATATATGGAAGTCACCCTGCGGGGTTCTTGGCTATCAGATAGTTCTAAGGGTTCTGTAGGTGTATTTGTCACCACTATGAGCGATCGCGTTGAGTTCTTTTTGCACAAACTTTGGCAGGAAGCTCAATCTTGTGCTTCTGTGATGAGTGAATAAACCAAATAGTCGGGTCACTCAATTTCGGATTTTGGATTACTAAATCCAAAATCCAAAATTTAAAATCTAAAATCAGGTGAGGAGAATTTCTCACCCTTTATTGCGCCATTTGCAGTAGTTCGGGAATTGTCACAAATCGGTAGCCTTGCTGTTTGAGTCCACTGATGATTTGTGGCAAAGCTTGTACAGTTCTGTAGCGATCGCCACCACCATCATGCATTAAAACAATAGAACCAGGTTTCGCGCCTTTCAGGACATTATTTACAAATGCCTGGGGTTTGGCGTGAGGATCGGTATCAGCAGAAGTTAACGACCACATAATTACAGCGTCTTTCTGGCTTTTGGCGTAAGCGGCTAGTCCGTTATTTAAAAAGCCTCCAGGAGGACGAAACAGAGACGTTTTGACTCCTGTAGTTTTGTAAATCAGGTCAGATGTGCGATCGATTTCACTCTTGGCTGTGGCTTCATCCATTCGCCGATACCAATGATGCCAAGTATGGTTGCCAATGGCGTGTCCCTCGGCTACTTCACGCTTGGCTAGGTCTGGATTTGCTTGTAAAGCTTGTCCTACCCAAAAGAATGTGGCTTTAACATCATTTTGCTTTAGGATGTCCAACATTTCTAGAGTTGTCTTTGGCCAAGGCCCATCATCAATGCTGAGAGCAATAACCTTTTCGTTAGTGCTGGATTGCACCTTATAAACTGTTTTTCCCTGAAATTTAGCTGGGACTGTAAAGGTAGGGTTTTCTACTTGGGCTGATGGCGGTAGTTGGGCATTAATTTGGCCTTTTGCTGGCTCTTGAACTTGTGCAGTCTGGATTTTGTTTACTGGCTGGTTCAACCCCGATTTTGGGGAGATCCCTGGATTCATACTACAAGCTGTAATACTAGAGGCGATCGCGACAAGACTAATTATCTTTTGTCGCTTCAGGTAGTTGTCTATCACGTCAGGCATTTAAAGACTCACCCAATCATAAGCTGTAGTTTGACTTTTCAGAGGATTTAGCAAGCTCAAATCTAAGTACAGAAGCTTTTCTAGACAATTTTAAAAAACTTTCTAAAACCCCTTGACACCTCTTGTAGTATTTTGTAGTATATTTGTAGTGAAGCAAAAGACAAGCTTCCCAAGAGTCAATCAAAGTTATGTTCTACATACAACTAAAGGACAGGCGTTGGAATCAACCAAAGTCCCCAATTCATAAAGCTGCTTTTACTTGTAAACCATCGGCAGTAGAGGCAATAAACGAAGAAAGTTCTAAATTTGCACTCATCAAAACCACTGAATACATCCGTAATATACAACAGGTTTGCTACCTAGAGTTTCGGTTGTTTGGCTAACAGTTTCTCACAGTTAAAAGTAAATTATCTGAACCTTGAAAACTAAATAAGAAATGGGCAAGTTCACCAACAAAATTTGTGCCTAAAAACCTCAAGCTTTAGGCACAGATTACCAAAAAATCGGGGTGTAGCTCAACTGGCTAGAGCGTTCCGTTGTCTGCGGAAATGTTGCGGGTACCCTGCGGGAAGCAAGCTACAAATCCCGTCACCCTGGTTGTAGCCCTGTAGGCGAATAGTTTAAGCCGTCAGTTTCTCAAGCTGAAGATTGCGAGTGCGAATCTCGTCAGGACTCCCAAATGGTCAGGTAGCCAAGTTGGTAAGGCGTTGGTCTGCAAAACCGATTAGCGCGGGTTCAAATCCCGCCCTGACCTCTGCCGCAGTGTAGCTTAACGTAAAGCCCCTGGCTCATAACCGGGTGGATGCGGGTTCAAGTCTCGCCACTGCTACCAAATGCAGGGATGGTGTAACGGTAACATCTCGTGACTCCAAATCCGATGTTCTAAGTTCAAATCCTAGTCCCTGTGTCAGACAATTTTGAATTTTAGATTGCCAATTTTAGATTAAATTTTTTAATCCAAAATCTAAAATTTAAAATCTAAAATTCGCTCAATTATGCCCTCGTGGACGAATGGTTAAGTCAGTGTTCTTTCAAAGCACAGATGCGAGTTCAATTCTCGTCGAGGGAATGATTATGGGTCGGTGGCCGAGTCTGGTTGAAGGCGACAGTCTGTAAAACTGTTCTTTTTTGCGCGCAGGTTCAAATCCTGCTCGACCCATTATGGAGAGGTGGCTGAGTGGCTAAAAGCGTCCTCCTGCTAAGAGGAAACGGGTAGCTAATATCCGTCGCAGGTTCAAATCCTGTTCTCTCCGTTTTGAGAGTGTGGTGTAACTGGATAACATCTCAGTCTACGAAACTGTAGCTTGCTTCCCGAAGGGTAGACGTGAGGGTTCAAATCCCTCCACTCTCGTTACATGTCTCTTCTCCTATCCCCCGGTAGCTCAGTTGGTAGTTAGCGCCTGTCTGAAGAACAGGAGGTCGTCGGTTCGATTCCGACCTGGGGGGCTTCGTTGCCTCATAGCTCAATGGTAGAGCAAGCGGCTGTTAACCGCGCGGTTGTAGGTTCGAGTCCTACTGAGGCAGCCAATCAATAATTCGTAATTACTAATTCGTAATTCGTAATTAAATAAGGGTTTATACCCACGTTTTTATAAACGGCTTGTATGTTAGCCGGGGTTGAAATCCCCATCACAAAACATAACTACGTTAGCGAGTCCGCGAGCGTCATTACGAATTACGAACTACGAATTATTTGATGCCGGGTGGACGAATTGGTAAGTCGCATCGCTCTGAACGATGAGGTTGCAGGTTCAAACCCTGCCCTGGCAATAAAGCCCTGTGGTGTAATTGGCAACATAGCGCCCTTTGAAAGCGAAGATTCCAGGTTCGAGTCCTGGTGGGGCTGCCAAACTCTGCTCTTGTAGCCCAACTGGAAGAGGCTGCCGTCTCAAAAACGGTAAGTTGTGGGTTCGATTCCCACCAAGAGTACCAAACTTTGCTCCTGTAGCCCAATTGGAAGAGGTGGCAGACTTAAAATCTGTTTCGTTGTGGGTTCGACTCCCACCAGGAGTACCAACGGGATGTAATTCAGTGGCCAGAAGCCATGCTTTGGGAGCATGGAGTCGCAGGTTCAAATCCTGCCATCCCGATATGCCCCTGTGACGGAACTGGCATACGTGCTGGAATCAGAGTCCAGATTTTGCAGGTTCAAATCCTGTCAGGGGTACTAATACCAATTCAAAATTCAAAATTCAAAATTCAAAATTAAGAAATCTAGATTTTGCAAAGGTTTCTGGGCTTGGATCTGTATCAGAATTTTAGTGAAATGGTATTAAGCTCTCGTGGCGGAACGGAAGACGCACTAGACCGAGAATCTAGTTTTTTTGCAGGTTCAAATCCTGTCGGGAGTACCAAAATATCTGGGTGTGGCGCAGATGGGAGCGCGGGAGTTTCGGAGACTCCAGGTCGTTCAATCCCTGCCACTCAGACTTTGCCCTTGTAGCCCAACGGAAGAGGCGCTTCGCCTAGAACGAAGAGGTTGCTGGTTCAAATCCAGTCAGGGGTATTGGTGAATATGCGGGGATAGAGCAACGGTGGCTCGTCAGGCTTATAACCTGAACATCGGCAGGTTCGACTCCTGCCCCCGTCACCAAATTTTAGATTTTAGATTTTAAATTTTGGATTGTTGATTCAAAACTGAAAATCTAAAAAGGTGTGAGAGCAAGCTTGTTTTATTTGTCCAACAAATCCCGTCTCAAATGTCTTGAATTTTGAATTTTGAATTGTTAATTGATGGGGTCATAGCTCAAATGGCTAGAGCGTCTGCCTTGCAAGCAGGAGGTTATGGGTTCAATTCCCATTGATTCCACTGATGGTGTCTGAAGCCAAAGTGGTCGAGGCGCTGGTTTGTGGAACCAGTCATAGCGGGTTCAAGTCCCGTCAGGCACCCTTGAATGGAAGATGCTGCTGAATGGTCGGCAACCAAGCTTGAACCTTGGAGTATGGGCAACTGTAGGGGTTCGATTCCTCCATCTTCCTCTTTTCCACCTGAAGCCGAAAAGTGAGGCGCTGTGCTGATAACACAGAAATAGGAGGGGCAGTACCTCCCTGGTGGATTTATATCTAGAGTTGGTGTTACAAATCGCACTTGCTCATTTCTTTTTCAAATTAACCAGGGTGGTTGGCATATCGGCTGTGCAGCGGGCTTTTAACTCGCAGAAATAGGTTCGACCCCTATACCACCCATTAAACAATTCAAAATTCAAAATTCAAAATTAAGAATTAGCTAATATGCAACCTGAATGCACTTGGGTTATGAATAGCAACTAGCGATCGCTAGTTGAGCATGTTGCAATAATACATCTTTATCCAGAGCATATATGGGATATTGTGGTGTTACTGCTAGTAGTTTCTCAATTCTTTCTCTAGCTGCCTCTACCACTGCTTCATCTAAGCTACCGTTACTGAGCGAATCAGCAAAATCTTCAGCAATCCGATAAGTTCTTTCAATAGATGATGAATTAATATTACGCGACACAATAAATAGATCGCACCCGGCATTTAATGACTGCGCTACAGTACCTGTTTTCATAAACATATCTGAGATAGCTTTCATATCTAAATCATCAGATACAACCACTCCCTCAAAGCCAAGTTCCTCTCTAAGTATGGTTTTGAGGATAGCCTGGGAAAGGGTTCCTGGTACATTAGGATCGATCTTGGGAAATAAGATATGGACAGTCATAATCAAAGGAATCTGTACTTCGATTAAAGCTTTGAAGGGTATAAGTTCTCGAAGTCGCAGGTCTTCTAGAGTTAAATTCAGTATTGGTAGCTCAATGTGAGAGTCCTTGCTGGTGTCCCCATGTCCGGGGAAGTGTTTGGCGCACCCTAAAACTCCCGAATCTCGAAGTCCAAAGTAATAGTCACGCGCACCTTGAGTAGCTGTTTCAGGAGTGTTACCAAAGGCGCGAGGCCCAATCACCAGGTTGTCGGGATGGGAAAAAATATCGGCTACTGGTGCCCAAGATAAATTTACTCCCAGTGATTTAAGCTCTATTGCTGTGGCTTTTGCTACTTCGTAAGCGTGCGATCGCACCACCAACCCATGAGGAAAGCGAGTAATTGGTAGTGGTGTACGAATTACCCGACCTCCTTCATGATCCAGGGTGATGAACATGGAATCACGTTCAGTATATTCTCGTATCTGCCTGTTTAAATCCTTGAAGCTTTCCAACCAAACCTGATATGGTGTGCCATCCAAAAAGTTTTTAGCGAAAAAGATCACCCCAATCGGTTTCAATTCATTGAGTGCGCGTTTATCGTCATCGCTTAATGTCGTGCTGGAAACACCTAAAATTAGGTGATTTCCAAAGCGCTTTAGCTCCTGCGATACACTCATAATCTTTTACCTATAAATCTTTTACCTATAAGTTGGGCGGTAAACAACTGGGTTGTTCAACCTAGAGAACATAGACTTTTATCCTACACCTTTATGGGAAGCGGAAAGTTTTCAAAGTAGTTTTTAAGCAATAATCCAGATATTTCCTCAAAGCAAATACACGAATTAGCAAATAAATCAACTACTTTAAGACCACATTTGGGATTACCTTATTTTCACTCAAAGGAAATACTTTTGTTGGTCTGATTTTCCTCTATGTAAAGATAGATGAAATGCTTGCTCAAACCTATTGCCAACAATGGTATTGATAATTTGCTTAGGTAGGTGTGTGTAGGTAAAATTCCCTTTGTAAAAAGTTTTTTGGGGAAGCGATCGCACAATAACTGCCAAATGTAACGGATTGCAACGTATAATGAGAACGATAAAACGGTTAAGAAATATTGAAGAGCAGTAGGGTTACATGCGAGTAGCGATCGCGGGAGCGGGACTAGCAGGGCTTTCCTGCGCGAAATATCTTACAGACGCAGGTCACACACCCATTGTCTTGGAACGTCGAGACGTTCTAGGCGGTAAAGTGGCCGCGTGGAAAGATGCTGATGGAGACTGGTACGAAACAGGTCTGCACATCTTTTTTGGTGCATATCCCAATATGTTGCAGTTATTCAAAGAACTGGACATTGAAGATCGATTGCAGTGGAAAGAACACACAATGATCTTCAACCAGCCAGATGCACCAGGTACTTACAGCCGCTTTGATTTCCCAGATTTGCCGGCACCAATTAATGGTATAGTGGCAATTCTGCGAAACAACGATATGCTGACATGGCCAGAAAAAATCCGCTTTGGCATCGGGTTATTACCAGTCATGATTCAGGGGCAAAAGTACGTTGAAGAAATGGACAAATATTCCTGGACAGATTGGCTGCGTAAACACAAAATTCCAGAACGAGTCAATAAAGAAGTTTTTATTGCCATGGCCAAGTCGCTGAACTTCATCGACCCAGATGAGATTTCGGCAACCATTCTTTTAACTGCCCTGAATCGTTTCCTCCAGGAAAAAAACGGCTCGAAAATGGCCTTTCTGGATGGTTCACCCACAGAACGATTGTGTCAGCCCATAGTAGATTACATCACCGAAGGCGGTGGAGAAGTCCGCTTGAATGCCCCCTTAAAAGAGATTTTGCTGAACGCCGATGGTAGCGTCAAAGGATACTTGATTCGGGGGTTGAATGGGGAAAAAGATGAAGTTTTCACGGCGGATTTGTATGTATCTGCCATGCCGGTTGACCCTTTGAAGGTGATTTTGCCAGCACCTTGGAAAGAAATGGAGTTTTTCCAAAAGCTAGAAGGGTTGGAAGGCGTACCTGTGATTAACGTGCATTTGTGGTTTGATCGTAAACTTACACAAATTGATCACTTGCTATTCTCGCGATCGCCCCTCCTCAGCGTTTATGCTGATATGAGCAATACCTGCCGTGAATACGCCAACCCCAATCGCTCAATGCTGGAATTAGTTCTAGCCCCGGCAAAAGATTGGATTGCCAAATCCGATGAGGAGATTGTGGCAGCAACTATTGCCGAGTTAGAAAAACTCTTCCCCGACCACTTTGGGGGAGACAATCCAGCAACATTGCTGAAATCTCATGTGGTGAAAACGCCCCGTTCAGTTTACAAAGCGACCCCTGGTCGTCAACAGTACCGTCCCTCGCAAACAACCCCGATTAGTAACTTCTATCTCAGCGGGGATTACACCATGCAACGCTACTTAGCCAGTATGGAAGGTGCCGTACTTTCTGGTAAGCTGACAGCGCAGGCGATTTCTGAGGCCCTCCCGGTAGAAAATTCCTCAAACCTGCAAACGCTCACCCGACCGCCCGCAACGAATGCTGCAACTGCCTGATTCCCCGCCGCGCATGAAAACGCTGGTCTCTGTAGACGAGTCATACAAACTTTGTCGGCATCTCACAGCAAAGTATGCCAAGACTTTTTACCTGGGTACTTTGCTGATGAGTCCGGTAAAACGTCAATCTATTTGGTCAATTTACGCTTGGTGTCGCCGTACAGATGAATTGGTGGATGGCCCCGCATCTGCTATTACCACGCCAGAAACCCTAGACCTATGGGAACAGCAGCTGGAATCGATTTTTGCGGGTCGCCCATTAGAAAATTACGATGTAGCTTTAGTTGATACCCTCCAGCGCTTTCCGATGGACATTCAACCATTTCGGGATATGATTGCCGGTCAGCGTATGGACTTATATCGTAGTCGTTATGAAACCTTTGAGGAGTTATACCTCTACTGCTATCGTGTTGCTGGCACTGTTGGCTTAATGTCAACATCCGTTATGGGTGTGGATAACACCATATATGTAGCACCGTGGCGGCAAAATATACAGCCTTATGTTCCCATAGAAGAAGCGATCGCTCTGGGAATTGCTAATCAACTCACCAACATCCTGCGGGATGTGGGAGAAGATGCCAAACGGGGACGGATCTACATTCCCCTTGAGGACTTGGCAAAATTCAACTACAGCGAGCAAGACTTCTTCAAAGGTGTGGTAGATGATCGTTGGCGGGCATTAATGCGCTTTCAAATTGACCGCGCCCGTCAATTTTACACCACATCTGACCGGGGAATTACTTATTTAGCATCCGATGCCCGTTGGCCTGTGTGGGCAGCATCAATGCTGTACGGGCAGATTTTGGAGGCAATTGAACGCAACGATTACGATGTATTCAGTCAAAGGGCTTACGTTCCCCAGTGGCAAAAGTTACGTACTTTACCTATAGCTTGGATGCGATCGCAAGTCCTTTAAAAAATTAGTCATTTGTCCCTAGTCCTTAGTCCTCAGTGTTTTATAAATGACAAATGACAAATGACAAATGACTATTGACTCTTCCCAACCAACCTGCTATCATTAGTATTCGTGAGTCATGGAGAGGTGGCTGAGTGGTCGAAAGCGGCAGATTGCTAATCTGTTGTACGGCAGGCAACTCCGTACCGAGGGTTCGAATCCCTCCCTCTCCGTTTTCCAGCCTTTAATAAATACACGGAGTATATTCTGTGTAGAAAAATAAATATTAATACCGCGTAAATACTCCTACTCCCAAAGATGGATGATATGATTTATCCTTTGGAGACTTGATAAGATCCAGCTAAGTTACAAATCTAGTTTGGATCTTATTTTTAGGCTCCTAAATATTTTGAGGAGTGAGAGTAATTTATGAAAAAAATTAGCACCGCCTTAGCCTTCAGTATAGCTACCCTCGCAACTGGGTTTCTAGTTGGGGCTTGTGGTGATAACAATACCCCCAACGGTACAGCTAATAACGGGAGTAGTGCTACCCCAGCCGCAAACTCAACTACTACAAGCAGTGCTAAAGGGCTAAAAATTGGTTCACTGCTACCGACAACAGGCGACTTGGCTTCTGTAGGACAGCAGATGCTAGGTTCAGTCCCTTTACTAGTGGATACAGTCAACGCTTGCGGTGGGGTGAATGGCGAACCTGTTACTTTGGTGCAAGTAGACGACCAAACCGACCCGAGAGCGGGTGCAGCCGGTATGACTAAACTAGCAACTTTAGATAAAGTGGCAGGTGTAGTTGGTTCCTTTGCCAGTAGCGTTTCTAGTGCAGCAGTTTCCATTGCCACACCGAATAAAGTTATGCTGGTTTCCCCTGGTAGTACCAGTCCTATATTTACTCAAAAAGCCCAAAAAGGCGACTATAAAGGTTTTTGGGCGCGTACTGCTCCCCCTGATACCTACCAAGCACTAGCTTTAGCCCAACTTGCCAGAAAAAAAGGTTTCAAGCGAGTTTCTACAGTTGTGATTAATAACGACTATGGCGTTGGTTTTGAAAAAGCATTTGTGCAAACTTTTGAAAAATTGGGTGGAACCATCGTTAATAAAGATAAGCCCGTCCGCTACGACCCGAAAGCCCAGACATTTGATACAGAAGCGGCGGCGGCTTTTGCTGGTAAACCAGATGCAGTCCTAGCTGTACTTTATGCGGAAACTGGCAGTTTGTTCCTGAAAGCCGCCTATCAGCAAGGTGTGACGAAAGGAGTGCAAATTCTACTGACAGATGGGGTAAAATCACCTACTTTTCCCGAACAAGTAGGCAAAGATGGTGATAAATATATTTTAACTGGAGCGATCGGTACAGTACCTGGTTCCGATGGTAAAGCACTAGAAGCTTTCACCAAGCTGTGGAAGGATAAAAAGGGTGGTGCGCCAGGAGAATACGCTCCTCAAGCTTGGGATGCAGCAGCTTTATTGACATTGGCGGCGCAAGCTGCTAAAGAAAATACAGGCGTTGGCATAGCCGGCAAAATCCGTGAAGTTGCTGATGGCCCTGGCACAGAAGTTACTGATGTCTGCGAGGGATTGAAGTTACTTAAAGATGGTAAAAAGATTAACTACCAAGGAGCTAGCGGCAACGTAGATGTTGATGCTAACGGCGATGTCATTGGTGTATACGATGTTTGGACAGTCGGAGACGATGGCAAAATCAAGGTAATTGACAAAGTTACCCCTAAGTAGAAATTTAGGAGTTATGAGTTATAAATTTAATCTTAATAACTCCTAACTCCTAACTCTTAACTTTTAAAGCCCACTGAAGTTGTAACCAACTCCTAATAATAAGCCCACATCAGTTTGATCGAAAAATCCGGCATTTACAGCAGCCGTTGCGGTAAATTGAGGAGTTAGAGGCACATCAATGCCAGCAGATGCCAAAAATGCAAATTGCGAATCACCACCAGTTTTGTAAGCTGCACCCACTCCGATGTAAGGTGCGATCGCTAATGGTTCGCTAAAAGCATCTGCTGATTTGAAGTTAAAATCATAGGTGATCGGAAGTAGAATTGTGGTGTTATCCCCAAATATGGCTGAGGGTCGCACTGATATAGAATTTGTCAGTCCAATTTTGCTGACTACCGCAAAGTTACCGTCGCCCAAAGAGGTGTCACCACCACTCAAACCAATGTTAGCGGCGATGCCAAGATAACTACTACCGCCACGGGTAGCTCTACCTAAATCAATATCCGATTGCGCCACTTTGGGAGCAGAGGGTTGAACAGTAGTTTGAGAAGTCGGTTGGACAAACTCAGAGGCGAGCGTCGCAGATGAGGTCGCTACCGTGCCTGGAACGGGTATGGGTATTGCACTGGCGTTTTCCTGTATCCCAGTGTTGGGTAGCTGCTGTACCTTAGCTAAATTGGTAACTGTAAAAGTTTCAGTTGTTTCTGTAAAGAGATTTTGGCTTGCAGTGTTTAGTTCTGGACTAAACTCGTTGGGAGACGCTATGGTTGCGGAAAGTTCGGTTAATGGTTGACTGCTCACCTTGTCTACTGTCTGGGCATTTGCAGATAAGCCGCTACTCAGGAATGCAAGAGCAGCTATACTTGGCAACCAAAAAACACCTTTACGAAGAAAAATAGTATTCACATTCACTCCTAAAACAATGTTGCCACTAAAAATAAAGGTTTTTGTTGATTTAAGTCAACAAATTCGGGCAATACTCAAAATTTAACATCAAAAAATCGGTTTTACATCCAGATTTTACTTGATTTCTCTAGTTATTATTTACTAGCAAAAAATTAAATACTATAACAATCTTGAATGATTCCTGATAAACAAGATTCCCGACAACTTTTAGAAAGTCGGGGATGTGTGAGTTGCAATTTTTACAAATTAAATAGAATTACCATATATTTATTTTGAATATCCTGAATTTGACAGATGACAAATAGTCTGTTTGCCTAAAACTAAGATAGTCTTTGTTAAGGAGGCGATGCCTACGGCGGGCTGCGCCAACGCAATTGCCATATCTTCCATGAACGAAAGAGGTTTTTTAGCATAGCTGCCTTACCTCCTTTGGCGGCTAGATTGTGAAGTGATATTACGAAGCTTGCAAAAATATTTAGAAATTGCCTACAAGTCAAACATAGTTCTAACGTAGAACCTATTAGGAGAGACTTGAGGCAAATGTGATGAGCGAAAATAATATTCAAAAGTATCGGTTTGTCTGTACCCTGACTTTCGGTGATATCTACGGTCAAATAATTGTTTGGTTGATTACAATTACCCTAAGTTTGGCATCAGCCTTGGCGCTAATGGGTGCCAAACGGCCCGTGTACGCTTTAGCAACAGCCGGTCTGGTTGTTTTGCTATCGCTACCTTTCTTGTTGTTTGCGTTTGTCACTACCTTGTTAAATCATATTGAAGTCAGTCCTGTAGGACCGGGAACCAAAATGGAACCCATACCAGGTAATGTGTCTCAGCAACAACCTGTACAAGCAACTAGCTAGAGAGTTAGGAGTTAGGAGACGCGATTAATCGCGTTTGTACAGGAGTTATGAGTTACTCCATTTGTGCATAACTCTTGGTTTTTAACTTTTTACTCCTAATTTCAAAATTTGTTATCACCTCCCTGTCCATAAGCAGGGATTTTTTGTCAAGATACCACTGTTGCAACGCACTACCTAATTCATCACGTCTCTACAATAGAACAGCAGTGGTTTGCAGTCGGGGGCTAAATATGCTGGAACATGATGTGATTATTGTCGGGGGTGGATTAGCAGGATGTCGCGCTGCTTTGGAAATTGCCCGTATTAACCCTAGTTTAAATATTGCTGTGATTGCCAAAACTCACCCAATTCGATCGCACTCAGTTGCGGCTCAAGGTGGTATGGCTGCATCGCTGAAAAATGTTGATTCCGAAGATAGTTGGGAAGCACATGCTTTCGATACTGTCAAGGGTTCTGATTACTTGGCAGACCAAGATGCTGTGGCGATTCTCGCCCAAGAAGCGCCAGATGTGGTAATTGACTTGGAACATCTCGGCGTTTTATTTTCTCGCTTACCCGATGGGCGCATTGCTCAACGGGCTTTTGGGGGACATTCTCATAACCGCACTTGTTACGCTGCTGACAAGACCGGTCACGCAATTCTGCACGAATTGGTTAACAATTTGCGGCGTTATGGGGTGCGAGTTTATGAAGAATGGTATGTGATGCGTCTCATTTTAGAAGAGAATGAGGCGAAGGGTGTGGTAATGTTCCACCTTTTGGATGGACAGATTGAGGTGGTGCGGGCTAAGGCGGTGATGTTTGCCACAGGGGGCTATGGTCGCGTTTATAATACGACCTCTAATGATTACGCTTCTTCTGGTGATGGTTTGGCAATGACTGCGATCGCAGGTTTGCCCCTCGAAGATATGGAATTTGTGCAGTTTCATCCCACTGGTTTATATCCGGTAGGGGTGCTGATTTCAGAAGCTGTACGGGGTGAAGGGGCGTATCTGATTAATAGTGAAGGCGATCGCTTTATGGCCAACTATGCACCTAGCCGTATGGAACTAGCTCCTCGTGATATTACCTCACGAGCGATCGCTTACGAAATTCGCGCTGGTCGTGGTATCCATCTTGATGGAAGTGCGGGTGGTCCCTTTGTCTATCTCGATCTACGCCATCTGGGTAAAGAAAAAATTATGAGTCGCGTTCCCTTCTGTTGGGAAGAAGCCCATCGTCTAGTAGGTGTTGACGCAGTAACTCAACCTATGCCAGTCCGCCCGACAATTCACTATTGTATGGGTGGTATCCCAGTTAACACCGATGGTCAAGTTCGTAGTAGCGGTGATGGTTTAGTTGATGCTTTCTTTGCTGCGGGTGAAACATCTTGTGTTTCTGTACATGGTGCAAATCGTTTGGGGAGTAATTCACTATTGGAATGTGTCGTTTATGGTAAGAGAACTGGGGCTGCGATCGCTAAATTTGTCCAAAAACGCAAGTTACCCTCTGTAGATGAGCAACGGTACATAACAGAAGCCCAGCAACAAATTCAAGCTTTGTTAGAACAACCAGGAGAGTACCGTATTAACCAAGTGCGTGAAGCTTTTCAAGATTGTATGACTGAGTACTGCGGCGTTTTCCGCACTGAGGCATTAATGACTGAAGGTTTGCAGAAACTAGGAGAAATACAACAAAAATACCCTCAAGTTTATTTAGATGACAAGGGTAGTTGCTGGAATACCGAACTCGTGGAAGCTTTAGAATTGCGAAGCTTGATGGTAGTAGGACAGACTATCTTAGCATCAGCCCTGAATCGGCAAGAAAGTCGTGGCGCTCATTTCCGCGAAGATTATTCCGAGCGAGATGATACGAACTTTCTCAAACACACAATGGCTTACTATTCACCAGCCGGAATTGATATACAATATCGACCGGTGGCGATTACCATGTTTGAGCCAAAAGAGCGGAAGTATTAGTTAAGGATGAAGTGTGAAAGATGAAGACTGAAAAACTTTATCCTTCATACTTTATTTGATAACTTAGGCAAAGTATTTGAGAATGATAAATAATTGACTAAGGAATTATAAATAGATCAAGATATCTAACAAATTCTCCAAGGCTAGAAACACTATTGACAAGTTGCATATATAAAAACTCATAATCTAAGCTTGAAACAATTGTATTCACCTGATTCCTTTGCTTTTTGTAAGCTCTACCTACAAGTTTATAAATCAAGTCCATATCATTAGCAGGATGAGGTCTTGTCTCCATATCATCAGTTTGAGGGTTAAATCCAAAAGTCGCTTTAATTTTGTCTGGAGTAAGACTTAAATCTATTTTCATGAAATGGTTCCATTCTGCTAAAAACCATGACTCTATTTCCATGACAGCAAGAACTATATGAATAGGAATCGTCCCTTTTGGTAAGAAGGAGTTCAAACGACTTTGTAGCTTTACTTTTTCAGCTATGGCTATTGGATAAACATCTCTTAATCCTATTACTCTCTCAAAGCCAGATCCAATTAAAGAATTATATTGATCCCTCATGTCTGAAATAACACTGGTATCACTACATGAGTTGTAAACTAAGACATAGAATTTTGTTTGGAAAGTAATATTATCGCTCATTATTAAGGTATTAATTCTACTTCCTGGTTTACCGCTTAAAGATTGTTCGTCTATTGCAATATTATTTTTTCCAGCAATCTCTTTAAGCAATGTTCTTACAAAAATCTGTTCTGTTTGCCCCTCCACAAAAATAGCTAGCTTTTTCACTGCTCTATCTGCTCCTGATTACCAAACCCTTCTATATAAAATTGAGTGGCAAAAAAATCGAAATTGTTTAGACCAGTGAATTTAAAATCCTCAAATATTTGCTTTGAATTATGTATGTTGTGAAGTTTAGCTAATCCTGGTTTCCTCTCAATCACCGACCAATACTCCAAAGGAACACCATTCATGATAAAGCGATCATTAGTGGTCATCACTAACTGAACTAATCCAGTGTTTGCTTTACTAATAAGTAACTCAATCATTGCTGATGCTCTTTCAAAGTCGAGTCCTTCTCCAATATCATCTATTAATATACAACTAGGCTTTTTAGCTAAAAGTGAGTAGTTTATTTGAATGATTAGAGATAAAGCTCTAAACATACCTTGAGATATTAGCCCTTGTTCGGTTTTATCTTTTAAATCACTTTCTTGAACATAAAGACATTGTATATATTCTAAGGAAACTTCCTTTTCTTCATCAGGAAATATACCTGATGGCGTTTGAGTGCCAATTTCAGATATGTTGTAACCTATAGATAACATATCTGATTTGATAAATTCAATAAAAGCAGGATTTAAATTATCTTTTCCTAGCTTGAATATATCAATTACGTTATCTGTATCTCTCAACTTTATCTTTTTTATTGTTTTAAAAGGGGGGGCGACCGCAAGATTTTTCCTACCTAAGTCTGTTCCAAATTGATAATAATTCAAGGAAATTGCCCAATTATAAATATCATCAAAAACAGGATGCTGGATAGAATCTCTCCGATGGAAAGCAGCAACTTCATCAGTGGGAGTCTGAAATTCAATCTCCATTTGTAGTTTTTCAGCCCAAATCCGACCCTCACCTGATTCATTTCTGTCAAGGTAATTCTTAGAACCAATAGTGAAACTCTCTTTAACTACCTGACCTTTATCAACTATCAATATATAGACTTTCTTGTTATCTTCGTTATCAGAATCAAAAGTTAATTTCCACTCTTGCAATATACGATAAGGTCTTAGACTTTCGTTACCAGATAGGAAACGCGATATCTGGTTGATAGCTCTCAGTATTTTTGATTTGCCAGAGGCATTTTTACCAACAATCAAGTTTACATTACCTAACTGGCAACCATCTAAACGCCACTCACTTGGCAAAGCTTTATCCTGACAATATTCTACTAAGTCTAATTTCATGTATTTTTAATTGTTCCAGGTAAGATTTGTTAAAATTTATTTACAAGTTATACTGATTATGATGAATTATGGCGATATGTACTTAATGCAGTCTATTAGTAAGGCTCATACTAAATTCTAATGCTATTCATAATGGAAGCGATATTCCTTTGCCAATTACTTTCTAATTTGTATCAGCCTATCCAGGTTTTTTGCTATGACCAAAAGCTGAAAACACTTTATATTCAAGCTGGTTTGAACGATGAGATTGCAGTCATAATTGATCAAGATGGGAATTGGAAATTTGTTCTATGATGCAAAACCTCAACCAGATGACCAATACTGAAATAAAACAATATATTTCAGAACATAGAAATGACGAAGAAGCGTTTCGGGCTGCATTACAAGTTTTGATGAGTCGTTCTGACTTCTCTACACAACACCCTTATCCTTTCTCCCTTGACAATCCTGAGAGTGAGGTAGAAGCTCTTCTCTTAGAGAAACTCAATCGAACTGAGTGATTGCCTATCGTCCATAGTTTAAATTCAGGCTTAATAAAGCTCTGCCTAAGTTCGTAGGGAATTGATTTTTGAGGATAGGGTGAGCAACAGGAACTATCCTCAAGCATCTAAGATATGATTGCTTGGCAAAAAAAACCACAGGGTTCTACGATCGCACCTACAGAATGTAGGATTTAGCAGTAAGTGCGAAGATATTTTCTGTATGCAGTAAAATTCTGACTATAAAAACAAGATTTTTATTTAAAATATGAACAACTCACAAACTTGGTATATTGTCAAGCGTTCTGCTGGAAACTGTGAAATTATCCCCAGCGACCAAGTTGGTGATGATAATCCAGAGATTATAGAACAGTGGGGGCCTTTTAATTCGCAAGAAGAAGCGATCGCTCGGCGTGTCGGACTTATTAGGGCTGGTAAATGCCAACCAATTTAAGTTAGGAGTTAAGAGTTAACAATGATGTTTTTATTCCTAACTCCTCACTATTGACTCCTAACTTATTTTTCTGCTGTAGGTGTGCCATTAGCAGCAATTTTTTTACCTATGACTTCCACTGCTTTAGCGAATTGAGGGTCTGCAAGAGTAGCGAGTTTGTCACGTTCATGGAGCCACAATTCCTCCATCTGCTTTTTGGTCAACTCCACCTTCACATCTGGCGAAATGCCTTTGTGATTGATATCAGTACCATTTGGGGTATAGTAATGAGCAATTGTCACCGCTAATCCTGAACCATCTTCCAGAGGACGCACTGATTGCACCAATCCCTTACCAAAGGTTTGAGTTCCGACCAAAGTAGCACGCTTATTATCTTGCAAAGCCCCTGAAAGGATTTCACTGGCACTAGCTGAACCTTTATCTACCAGCACCACCAAAGGTTTATTTGTCAAGGCTTTTCCGTTTGCTTCTTCCTTTTCTGCCTCTCCTTGGCGTTCAACGGTGGAAACAATCTTACCTTTATCCATCCACATCCGGGCAATATCCACACTGGAGAAGAGTAAGCCGCCTGGATTACCACGCAGATCGAGAATATATCCAGCCACCTTTTTGCTTTCTAAATCTTTGATAGCAGTTTGCATTTCTTTACCAGCATTGGCGCTGAACTGGTTCAAACGGATGTAACCAAGATTTCCGGCTGGGGTTTTCTTTTGAGAAAACTTAACTGGATGGATTTCAATTCGCGCCCGTTTGATGTCAAACTGTTTTGTCTTACCGTCGCGCTGAATCGTCAGGCTGACTTGGCTTCCGGCTTCACCTCTAATCAAGGAGACTGCTTGATTGGTATCCATCCCCTTAGTATCTTTGCCGTCGATTTTCAGGATGACATCTTTCGCCAAAACACCAGCTTTAAAAGCTGGTGTGTCTTCAATTGGCGCAATTACAACCAATTGCTTGGTTTTTTCATCCTGACTAATGGTGATCCCAATCCCTGTCAATTCTCCAGAGGTATCCACCTGCATATTCTTGAATTCCGATGGGTCCATAAATCGGGTGTACGGGTCTTCTAGCTTTTTCAGCATTTCCCGAATGGACTTATACGCATCCTGCGGATTACTGTAGGACTTGCTCAAGTATTCCTTACGAACAGCTTGCCAATCTACTTGATTAAAAGTACCGTCTACATATTGGCGTTGGACAATTTGCCAAACTTCATCTACTAATTCTTTAGGACTTGCTTTAAATAAAGCCTGACCTCGGGAATGAATGCCAAGGCTAGTAACAGCGATCGTGGAGAGTGTAACTGCCGTAGCACCCAAAACAAGCCTACTTTTTGTAATCACCATAATGACAGCTGCGTCAGAGGGAAAATATATAATCAGTATGCTCAATCTAACACAGGCTAACACTTACAGACCAAGTATCTATTCTTAATTTAAACAAAATACTTGACAATCTGGCGAATTTGAGAATTGGGCGTTAGGAGTTAGGAGTTAGGAGTTAGGAGTTTTGTTTATCTCCTTGTCCCCCTTGTCCTCCTTGTCCCCCTCATCTCCCTCACTCCCCTCGCCGCTTTAAGGTTCTACCCAGCGTTCATCTGCCTTAATCAGGTTAATTAATTCCTCTACACCTTTATCTTCTGGGACTTTTTTAATTTCTTCTCGGCCACGATACAAAGAAATGTAACCAGGTGTTTTGCCAACATAACCATAGTCGGCATCTGCCATTTCTCCGGGGCCATTGACAATGCAACCCATAACTGCAATATCTAACCCAGTTAAGTGTTTAGTGGCTTCCCGAACTTTGTGCAGCACTTCTTCTAAGTTAAACAAAGTGCGTCCACAGGAAGGACAAGCGACGTATTCCACCATCGTTTTTCGCAATCCCAAAGCTTGGAGAATGCTATAGCAGACGGGAATTTCTTTTTCTGGTGCTTCTGTCAGTGAGACGCGAATTGTATCGCCAATGCCATCAGCAAGTAAGGTAGCAATACCAGCCGTGGATTTAATTCGCCCGTATTCGCCATCACCAGCTTCGGTAACGCCTAAATGTAACGGATAATCCATACCCAGATCATCCATGCGCTTGGCCATGAGACGATAGGCGGCTACCATCACCGGTACTCGTGAGGCTTTCATGGAAATTACTAAGTTGCGGAAATCGAAAGACTCACAGATGCGGATGAATTCTATGGCAGATTCCACCATTCCTTCGGGGGTGTCACCGTAAGTAAATAGCATACGTTCGGCGAGGGAACCGTGATTTACCCCAATTCGCATCGATTTACCTTGATCGCGCAAAGAAACTACTAGAGGTTCTAAGGTTTCGCGGATTTTATCGCCAATTTCGTCAAATTCGCTTTTAGTATATTCAGTTCGATTGATGTTTGGCTTTTCAAACACATACAAGCCCGGATTAATCCGTACTTTCTCTATATGGTTGGCAACTTCTACGGCGATTTTTAGCCCATTGTGATGGACATCAGCCACAATTGGCACGTCTTGGTAAGTTTTAATTAATTTTTGTTTAATTTCCCCTAAAGCTTTCGCATGAGCCATACTCGGCACTGTGACGCGGACAATTTCGCAGCCAATTTCGTGCAGACGACGAATACCAGCTACGGAACCATCAATATCAAGAGTGTCTTCATTAATCATGGACTGGACTACAACGGGGTAGCCGCCGCCGATGGTGACATTTCCCACCTTTACAGGGCGAGTTTTACGCCGCTTGATGGTTGTATCAAAGGTGGCTTGAGTTGATGTGATGCTTGAAGTGTTGACTGTGGGCAGAGTTTGCATAACCTGACTAGGTAAATTTGCTGTAGCTCAAATATCAGATTTAATAAATCTCTGTTTCCCAGATTGCCACAGGTGGTGGCTCTTTGGGTGATTAGATAGAAAAAAATCAATAACACAGCACAACAGATCAAGAGCGATCGCTTTTCTCTTGTGAATGGTAAGGAGCGATCGCTTTCCCATTCTCATATACGGTCAACTGCGTCAGCCTTTCTCACTATCCACAGTGCGATGTCCTGCATGATGAAGTGCGTTGGCGCAGCCCGCCACACGCATCGCAATTTCTTACTTGAGTTAACAAGACTTCAATAACCATCATCTTATAATAGAGTCAACCAGCATAAACGGAATTTATGAATGCCAAACAGAAAATAATTGAAGAGATAGAAAATGTACCAGAAGAGATTGTATACGAGGTTCTGAACTTTTTACTTTTTTTGAAAGCCAAAGAAGATTTAGAAGATTTAGAAGATGCAAAAGCTGCATTGAAAGAAGCACACGAGGTTGGTACGATTTCCTTGGGTGAACTCAAAAGGGAATTAGGTTTGTGAGTTACGAAGTAGAAATTACTCCGGCTGCAAAAAGACAGATAAAAAAATTACCCTATGATGTTCAACACAAAGTGGTTGCTAAATTGGAAGAACTTGCTTTTGAACCTCGTCCTGATGGTGTGAAAAAATTAGAAGGTTCTGATAATTTATATAGAGTCAGATTGGGAAAATATCGAATTATTTACGAAATACAAGATGGTTTACTATTAGTCACGGTGGTCAAAGTAAAGCATCGTAGTGATGTTTATAAATTGTGAAGAACTAAAAATCGGGAGCATCCCAAATGTGCAAAAACGCCTTACCGCTTTCGCATTCTCATACATGATGCAAGTGCGATGCGATCGCTTGATTATTGAGTCACAAATACTACCGAATTCATCGTAATTCTATTAGCCAACCTGCAAGAATTTAACAACTATAAATTATCATTCTTTATACTACCATCAGGCATAATTGTATTGTAAAAAATAGCACCATCAAATTTTGTATCTTTTAAATCTGCTTGTTCAAGATTGGCGTAACTGAGATTAGCTTGCTGTAAATTAGCGTTTTTTAAAGAAGTATTCTTCAAGTTAGCATTGCTTAGATTAGCACCAATTAAGTTAGCATTATTAAGATTGCGACCTCTCAAGTTGATATTGCTTAGGTCAAAGTACTGTAGGTCAAAACCTCTTAGATTACATTGAGACTTTGATAAATCCGCACCAGCACCAATGTAAGTTGCGTTAGTTAAATCAATTTCAGGTGGAAAAATTGTCTTTGAACTGTAAATAGCCCTAGACAATTTCGCACTATTCAAGTTTGCACCAGTCAAGTTAGCATCAATGAGATTGGCATATTCTAAGTTGGCATAACTCAGGTTTGCATGACTCAAATCAGCACCACTCAAGTCTTGGTATTCCAGCCATGCTTTACTTAAGTTGGCACTGCTCAAATTGACACCAGGAGCAATGAAGTATGCTTGAGAAAGTTGTTCAATATCAGCAGGTAAATTTGGATCTGTATAGAGAGCATTTTTTAGGATAGTACCACTAAGATTTGCTCCAACTAAAAGAGTACCAATTAAGTTTGCATAACTTAAGTCAGCATTTGTGAGGTCAACACTACTTAAATCCATACCCCTGAGATCAGCATACTGTAAATTGGCACTACTCAAATTGACATTTTTTAATTCAAAATAATAAAAGAAACTGAGGTCAATACGGCTTAAATTAGCTCCACTCAAGTTGGAGTTTATCAGCTCACCATCCGCTAGCCTAGCGCGTCTTAGATCGGCATCACTCAGGTTAACATTGCTCCCACCATTGATCTGTGATGCTCCTTGTAAATTGGCACGACTTAGATTAGTATTGCTCAGTTCGGCACCATCTAATTCAGCACCATACAAATTAGCATCACTCAGATTGGCATAACTTAGATCGGCACAACTTAAATCGACTTGATGCAAATTAGCGCTTTGAAGGTTAGCATCACCAAGGTTAGCATGACTGATGTTAGCTCTACTTAGATTTGCACTGCT
>NZ_JABXKI010000028.1 GCF_017115095.1 Nostoc sp. NMS4
CTCCTTGTCCTCCTTGTCCTCCTTGTCCTCCTTGTCCTCCTTGTCCTCCTTGTCCCTCTCTCCTCTTCTGTTGCAACTGTGCCACAAGTGCAGGGTTATCAATAACTGGGGATGTATCGGGTAAAATGCTAACTCTGGTAAAGCCGCCAGCAGCAGCAGCTTGTAAGAAAGATAAGAGGGTTTCTCTTTCTTCAAAGCCAGGTTCACCAGAGTGGCTGTACAAATCCACTAACCCAGGACCGAGAACTAATCCTTGGCAATCTCTGATTTGAGTATCAGAACTGATATCAGAAATGTGTGAAGCCACTTCTCGGATATAGCCATCGGTAATTAGCACATCAAAGATTTCGTCGATTTCAGAAACTGGGTCAATTACTCGTACTTTTTGCAGCAGTTCAGTCATAAAAGATTTTAGTTATGAGTTATGAGTTAAGTAGGTAGGCATAATTAAACATAAAGTAAAATCCTAGTTCGTAGTGAGCGATTTATCTTTCAAAGCAAGGATTATTAGGACTAAAGTCCTTACTACAAACTTTAATTTATTTACGTCTAGCTACTTATAAGTTATTTGTTCTTTAGTCATTGCTTCTAAATTTACTCCTCACTCCTCACTCCTCACTCCTAACTCCTAACTCCCCACTCAGCACTCAGCACGGGCTAAACGCCCCGCTACCGCTAACACAACTCAGCACTCACAACGCTCCCGCAGCTGTTTTATCTAGTACGTCTCCGCCGAAGTGATAGGTGATATTCATTGCTTGCAGTACTGGTAAACCATCGATTCCAGCAGGGTAGTCGATAACACTGACTGCACCATTACCTTGGCGAAAACTCCAGAAATTTTCTAGCGATAAACCCAGAATGTGACAAAGCAAGGTTTTGTTAGTAGCATCATGAGCTACTACTAATACAGTTTTAAATTGATTATTTGATGCCGTTTGGATAATTGATTGCCAAGCTGCAACGCTGCGCTCCCACACCTGCTGCAAATTCTCTCCTTCAGGCATTTGTACTTGTGTTGGTATCAGCCGCCATCGCTGCAACTCTCCGGGAAACTCTTGCTCTATCTCTGTTTCTAATTTTCCTTCCCACAGACCATGACTGATTTCTCTTAAACCATCTTGCAATTCTAACTTGACATTTGGATGTTGTTTTAAGATGATTTCTGCTGTTTCTTTAGGGCGCAGCATTGTGCTACTTACAGCAAAATTAATCGCTACATCTTGGAGAAATTCACCGGCTTTTTGCGACTGTTGCCTACCGTTGTCGTTGAGAGGGACATCAATTTGTCCTTGAAATCTGGTTTGACGATTCCAGTCGGTTTCACCATGACGCACTAGTAACAATCTTATTCCTTGATGATCCGGTCGCAATGAGGGTAAAGTTTCTCCGGTGTGTTGCGTCTGATTTAAGGATTCTAGTTGGACTGGTTCGCCTAATCCCCCAGCAAAATTTAATACGGTGATGCCACAGTTAGATTGCTGTATTGAGTGGTAGCGACTGGGGGGGATTCCTAGCGCTGTGCTAATTAAGGCGCGATTAATTCCGTTATGTCCCACGATGAGAATAGTTTCGCCTTGATGCTGGGACAAAATTTCTTGCCAAAACTGCCGTGCTTGTTCGTATAAAGCAAGAACAGGAAAATGTTCTCTTGTACCTTGTGCATCATTAAGCAGCATCCGCAGTTTGTCGGGTTGTTGATGCCAAGTGCGGTAGTCTTCGGCAAATTGTTGCTTGACTTCAGAAGTTAGCAGTGCTTCCCATAAAGGCAGGTCGATTTCTAGCAGCAAATCGGAAACTTGGAGTACAGCAGATTGTTCAGAATGAGCAGCTAACTCACTATGGATAATATCTGCTGTATGTTTCGCTCGTTGCAAGGGACTGCTGTAAATCGCATTAAATAAAATATTGCTGAGGGCTTTGCCTACTTTACTGGCATCTTTACGACCTTTTTCGGTTAATGTTGACGCATCAGTGCGTCCTTGGATACGCCGCTCGGTGTTATAACCGCTTTGACCGTGGCGCACAATGATGACACGAGTCATCTCAAAGCCCTCCTCTATCTTGACGATTAATTTTACTGCAAAACGATTGCATAATTATCGACTTAGGAGCGCGGATTGAGTTAGGCGCTTTAATACTATAGGATTCCTATTTGATTTTTGAACAATTTTAGGTACTGTAGTAAGGCACTAAATTCGTAATTCGTAATTCGTAATGACGCTTGTTCGCGTAGCGTCTCCCTTTGGGAGAAGACTCGCTAAGAGGATGTTTGAAAAGTCATGATTGATGTATCAAATATTTTTTTACCCCTCCCTAACCCTCCCCTTTACAAGCTACGGTGTACACACATCTTTTTATAAAACCAAAATCCTCGTAGATCCCCCTAAATCCCACGATAAATTGGGGGACTTTAAGAGCTTTTTGCCCCCCTCTTAAAAAGGGTGGTTGCAGGGTGGTTTCATACAAACAGAGAAAAATGACAATACTTATGGGAGGCGATCG
>NZ_JABXKI010000270.1 GCF_017115095.1 Nostoc sp. NMS4
GAGGGGAGTCCGCAGTTCGTGGCTCATTTTAGCGAGGAACTGGCTTTTGGCGCGGCTGGCGATCGCAGCTTGTTCTGCGGCTTGTTTGAGGGCTGTCTGAGAAAACTCCAGCACTACCAATATCAGCATATTTCGCATCTCAGTAGCGGCTTCTAGTTCCGCCACCTCCCAAGGTAAGGAAGTTTCCCGCACGGTTTCCTTCCACATTGCAAACGACTTCCGCGCAGACAATTCCATCTCGCCAATTTCCTTGATTGTGATTGCATCCTGGGGGTTGCCTGCCCAATTCACCGTTTGGATTTGCTCCGGTCGAAACCAGAGAATGTGGTAAGACTTTTGTTTAACCTGGTTCAATAAAATGGAAATTGCCAGGAGGCCGCTGGCTTGATCTTTAAATGCCTTTGCTTCTGGATATAAACGTGACAGGGAATCAGTAGCAAACACTGATTCCTCCTTGTGTTGTACCAACCACGTCACAAGCTCCTCCACCTGGGTAACTGATGGCGTTTGACCAACTAATGTTAGATGACCGTCAAGCAAAATCGCGGCTCCTTGAGCATGAACTAGATCCAGCAATTGAGAAGTATTTCGGGTCAACACTTGCTCAATAAAATTGGACTCGTGCAAGAACGTCTGTTGTAGTTCATGCTCAATCGCTTTCACCTGCCTTTGGTAAATATGCAACTCTCGTTCTTGCTGATGCACTAGTTCCATCGAGGCAAACTGTCCTAAAAATTCACAGGCTTTGCGAGTTTCATAATCCACTAGTTGAGGGGTGTAGTGGTGACAGGCAATTAATCCCCAGAGGCGTTTGTCGTTGATCAACGAAATCGTCATCGACCCAGCAACGCCCATATTCTGTAAGTATTCAATGTGACAGGGATACACTCCTCGTAACACAGAATTACTTAGATCAAGGGGTGTATTTGTTAGAGGATAATTAGTGGGAATCAGTTTGACAGGGGTGTAATTGATATCGGGAATAAATCGCATCCAGGTGCGGTAAAACAACTTACGGGCTGGCGCGGGAATGTCTATCATCAAATAGTGCAGTCCCAGGTAGCTTTCTAGATGCTGCGGTTTCTCCTCGGCAATCACCACACCACTCTCGTCTGCCTCAAAGCGATAGACCATAACCCGATCAAATCCAGTCATTGCTTTCACTTCTCTGGCAATGGTTTGAGCCAGATTTGTCAGGTCAGTTGCATTACGGAGATTAGCGATCGCGGTTTCCAGGCGGTGATAAAATTGGATTGAATGGGTGCTTTTAATGGATCGCTGAGATTCCAGTTCCAGAGTCAACCCATCTACCGTCCGGTACATCATGCCTCTAAATATCTGACTTTTCCGTTGCCAACCAGTCTGGTCAACCCTCCGCCGCGTTTTTAGCTTAAACAGATTGCAAAGCTCCAGGTTGTCTTCAGCTAAGTAGCCAGCAAGTCGCTGCACTTGAGCGTCAGAAAACAGTCGTTGTAAGGGTTGACCCAGCAATGCTTCTGCCGAAATCCCAAAAAACTGTTCCACATTTTCACTAATCTGCAAGATTGTGAGGTCTGGCTCTTGCAGCATTAGCAACATTCCATGCGGCTGAATATAACCGGGAGCGTACACCGATTCATCACTGTACACTTCTAAAGCCGTCAGCGAGAAGAGTGAGATAGGATTTGGTGACTGCATGGCTAAGATAAGCGGTTTTGGAAATCAAAAAGTTGTGAATAATAAGTTAAAAATTCAGACAAGGAAAATTACCTAGAATCAGTTTAATAGCTATTACCAGAGAGGGGAAAATAAAGAAAAACTTGGTCATAAGATCCATTCTGAAGAACGTTCGCCCAAATCTAGAGGAATGCTGACAGCTTTGCCCAGCCGGGGGCGATCGCGGGTTTGAGAAATAAAAGTTTGTACCTGTATTGACCCACCCAAGGCATGAAGATAATTAGCAATGCTGTCAAGATGCTCTTGGTACTCCGCCTCGCTCAACGGAAAAGAAGCTTGCTCCAGATATTTCCACATTACTTGCAAAAATATCTTTCCCTGTGCGCGCCGGAACTGCACATCATAAGAATATCCCCACTTATCAAGCAACATCTGACGTAATTCCTGTCCTGTCATAGCTTTTCTCAATCAGATTTTACATTTAGTTATGATGTTAAGTTCCGTGACTCCAGTATGATAAGGATATAAAGAAATGTAATGCTAACAGAAAAGATGCTAAATATGTCTTGGAACAAAGAAGTATGGCATCGTTGTGAGCGCTAGCATTTCGACTTAGACAAGAGTTCCTCAAGTATTAGTACTTTTGTCAAAATGCTTAACAAAATACACAAAGAGCGCGTAGATTATGGCTCAATTTTCTGAATCAGCAGACGTGCCCGATATGGGTCGTCGTCAGTTCATGAATCTGCTCACTTTTGGGACTGTCACTGGAGTGGCTCTGGGTGCATTGTATCCCGTTGTCAAGTACTTTATTCCACCTGCTGCTGGTGGTGCTGGTGGCGGTGTCACAGCAAAAGACGAGTTAGGTAACGATGTTAGTGTCACGAAATTTCTAGAAAACCGGAATGCGGGCGATCGCAACCTAGTCCAAGGACTAAAGGGAGATCCTACCTACATTGTGGTAGACAGCAAAGAGGCGATCAAAGATTATGGCATTAACGCCATCTGTACCCACTTAGGTTGTGTTGTCCCCTGGAACATTGCTGAGAACAAATTCAAATGTCCTTGTCATGGTTCCCAGTATGACGAAACTGGTAAAGTTGTTCGGGGGCCAGCACCTCTGTCTCTGGCTTTAGCCCATACCAACGTCAACGACGACAAAATCGTTTTAACTCCTTGGACTGAAACCGACTTCCGCACAGGTGATGCACCTTGGTGGGGTTAATCAGTGCTGAGTTATGAGTGCTGAGTGCTGAGTAAGGGAGTGAAGAAGCAGAGGGGCAGAGGGGCAGAGGGGCAGAGGAGATAATAGTAACTCCTAACTCCTAACTCCTAACTCCTAACTCCTAACTCAGCAATCCTAATGACCAATGACTAATGACTAATTCAATTGTCGCCCTTATAGAGATGAGAAATGTTTTCCTGACAGCGAGGTTAACTCGCAGTGCTAGAGCGATCGTAAAAACATTGCTCATAGCGATCGCTACTGTGACATTTTACTTCACCAGCGATCTAGCCCTTCCCCAATCAGCTGCCGCCTATCCCTTTTGGGCGCAGCAAACCTATCCCGAAACCCCCCGCGAACCAACCGGGCGGATTGTTTGTGCCAACTGTCACCTAGCCGCCAAGGTTACAGAAGTGGAAGTTCCCCAATCGGTACTACCTGACACTGTATTCAAAGCTGTGGTGAAAATCCCCTACGATCTGAGCGCCCAGCAAGTTGGTGCTGATGGTTCTAAGGTTGGCTTGAACGTCGGTGCAGTACTAATGCTACCCGAAGGCTTTAAGATTGCCCCCGAAGATCGCCTTTCCGAAGAACTTAAAAAAGAAGTTGGCGACACTACCTTCCAACCCTACAGCGAAGGCAAAGATAACGTCGTCATCGTCGGTCCTTTACCTGGCGAACAGTATCAGGAAATCGTCTTCCCAGTTCTTTCTCCCAACCCCGCAACCGACAAAAACATCCACTTCGGTAAATATTCAGTTCACGTAGGTGGTAATCGGGGACGCGGACAAGTTTATCCAACTGGCGAAAAGAGCAATAACACTGTTTACAACGCTTCCGCTACTGGCACAATTACCAAGATTGCCAAAGAAGAAGATGGAGACGGTAACGTTAAATATTTGGTAAACATCCAACCGGAATCTGGTGATGTTGTCGTTGATACGATTCCTTTAGGGCCAGAATTGCTCGTTTCCGAAGGACAAGCAGTTAAGACTGGTGATGCTTTGACCAGCAACCCGAACGTCGGTGGATTCGGTCAAATAGATGCAGAAATCGTACTACAAGACGCTTCTAGAGTCAAATGGATGATTGCGTTCATCGCTCTTGTAATGTTAGCCCAAGTTATGCTGGTGCTGAAGAAGAAGCAGATTGAGAAAGTTCAAGCTGCTGAGATGAATTTCTAAATTCTTTGCTAAATCATTCATTGTAGGACAGGCATTTTGCCTGTCTTTTTTATATGTTATGCTTCCAAGTCTGCATATAGCACTCAGAGGTTAATATTGGGACTTAGACAAAAAATACCAAGAAAAAAGCCTCAAATCTATATACAGACAGACTTTGACATCGTTTTGCTTGGTTTATTGATATATCTGGGTTTGAGCCATTTTTGAGCATTTGGTGTATTTACCTTACCCTGCATGGGTTTGAGGCTTGTTTATTCCTCAAAAATGTTTAAGTCCCGATATGCAATTTGCTTTAAAAGTATATCTACTTAATCAAAAATTCTTATATTAACTTCTAGTCTTTTTTTAGGGAATCTGTTATGGTTTAGTTGTAAGTTATAACAGTTGTTATAACATAACGTAACTTCTCACATCAAATTTGTAGTGTCTAGGTATTCTATTTAAATGCCTAGTATCTTCCTACTCAGGAATTAGCTCATGGCTGTAAAAAGTTATCCCATAACTCATGCAAAGGTAGGAAATCAAGATGGGTTTCGCTTACCTCGCGCATTCTCTAAGGATTATCCCCATTTAGCTAATGCTTCAGGCCATATTGAAGTGCTATCTGATAACACGTTCTTAGTTAGATTAGAAACTGATAATGTTGATGAAGCTGATGGAGATGAGGGCATTATGATGAGCCTTTTTCTTGACTTTCTCATGAAGGATGCTATGCAAAATCCTTCTAAACTCGTTCCTTATACCCAAGAAATGAGCGATGCAATGGATGATTTACTGGCTGATGTAGTTATAGATTAATGGCTGCATTTACTTGTAATGGTTGGCAGATTTTTTTCTACCCATTGTTTAACGAACAATGGGTAGAATTGCGTAATAGGGTTCGTGTTTTAAAAAATGAGTTACCTAAAGAAGAATTTATTACACATTCAGATGTCAAATTCTTAAAAGCATTGAATATTGGGATTAAAGAAAAAATTCCTCAAGACCCTTTTGCTAGTCATTTTGCTTTGCAAAAACCTTTGCAAAAGTATAGCCGTCTCAAAAAGATGGGGCTACCTGAACGATATAGATTATTCTTTAGAGCATTTAAAGAACCAAAAATTATTATTATTATTTGGTTAGGTTATCCTCGGAAAGAAGGCGATAAAAAAGATTGTTATCAAGTTTTTAGCAAAAAAGTAGAAAATGGAGATTTTCCTGAAAGTATTGATAATCTGCTTGCAGAATGTGAGTTAGAAAATGCTGGCGAGGAAAAAGAAGATTAAGCAGCGATAGTATTGAATCTAGCCCTAGTTGAGTTGAGGGATTTGCCCATGACAGTCTCAATAGAGTATATCCCTGTTACCCCAATTGAGTACCCAGATGAGGATGGTAAGCCGATGGCTGAAGGTGATTTACAGCGCAAGTGTCTTGTATACGCTACCACTGTGCTGGAAATTTATTTTCAAAATCACCCAGATGTATACGTCGCAGGTAATCTATTTATTTACTACGAAAAAGGTTATCCAGAATCGGTTGTCGCACCAGATGTATTTGTAGTCTTCGGAGTGGAAAACCGTGACAGACGCTCTTACAAAACCTGGGAAGAAAATAATCAAACCCCAGATTTTGTTCTAGAAATTACCTCAAAAAGCACCCGCAGTAAAGACCAAGGTGCAAAAAAAGGAATTTACGCTTTTCTGGGAGTGCGTGAATATTTTCAATATGACCCCACAGGTGATTATCTCAATCCCCAACTCCAGGGTTTACACTTGGTCGATGGGAATTATTTCCCAGTAGCAGCCAATACCTTGCCAGATGGTACAATGTCTCTACCCAGTCAAGTTTTAGGGCTAGAGTTGCGCCTAGAAGCAGGAAAACTACGTTTTTACAATCCAGCTACGAGTGAAACACTCCTAACTCATGAAGAGGAAGTAGCTGCACGACAAACCGCAGAAGAGAAAACGCAAAGATTAGCTGCTAAACTTCGAGAATTAAATATTGATCCAGATAGCCTTTAGCTAAATTCAGCAGTGTTAATCAAATAATCGGGTGAGTATGATTTACCCACCCTAATTATGCTTACTGAATTAGACAATAATCTCAAAGTTCTCCGTTAATCTTCCGCCTGATAATTTCCATTTGGGCTTGCATATCTGCTTCTGTTACAGGCATAGGATAACCTTTGGAATTAGGGTCACGTTTGCTCATCAAAAAACGTAGAGCTTCAATATCTTCACGGTTTTCCACGACGTAAGCTCTCAACTCTGTAAAACTCATTTGCTCATAATTCTGGTTCATTGACAAAATCCCAAATACCATTGTTCAATACAATTATTTGAATATCATCTCCAGACAGTATGTAAACTTGCCCTGTTTTGTCGTCAAATCGAAATAAGCGGATGTCTTTGTAAAGATTTGACAGCATTTGACAAACCCTTACACAGGCTAAGGCTTGATCTGTTGTTGGTAAAATAAACGAATGCTCCTCACTACTAATATAGGGTGAGCATTGCCCACCCTACTACTGTTGATTATTTTTTGTGAGACTACAACGGACGGTAGACGCGATAGTTGATTTCGGGGAAGATATTATCCATTAACTCGACTTTTTCCAACCAACCACTGTCAACTTTGCCGATTTTCACATCTTCATAGAGCTTATTAAACCGCATTAGGTGCGATCGCGTCCGTCTAACTGCATAAGGTACCATCGTTCCCGTCCGCATAATAAATGCCCAGTCGGAAGATTGTGCTAATAACAATTCCCGCGCTGCTTGGTTCAATGCTTTTTCCCCCAACTCATCTTCTGGTTCCAGGTGCGAGATTTCAATCATCCGTTCAGCAGCTTTGTGCAAATGCGGATAAATCCACGCATTCGTTTCATTCAACCAATATTCGTGAAAACCCTTGAAACCCCAACTCGACTGCGAAGGACGACAAACTTGCTGCGTTGGTTGCTCCCGCAAATAGTCTGCTAAATGGGTCATTTGATATGTTCCTTGGTCATACCACGACTTACGGAATAGGTAATCAATAAACCAAGGGCCTTCATACCACCAATGTCCAAATAACTCTGCGTCATAAGGCGAAACGATAATTGGCGGACGCTGCATTATATTATACAGATTCTCAGATTGCCGCTCTCGGTTATACATAAAGTTAGCAGCGTGTTCTGCGGCCTTTTCCCTAGCCCAATAAGGATCGTAGAGCGCCTTATCTGATAGCCCTAAGCCACGACCAGTAATTTTGTGATACTTAATGCCCGTATTTTTCCGTTGGCCATTGGGCATAATGTAGGGCTTAATGTACTCATATTCTGCTTCCCAGCCCAAATCTTTGTAAAATTCTCGATATTCCGCCGCCCCAGGATAGCCCACCTCAGAAGACCATACCTGTTGGGAAGATTCATGATCTCGACCAAAGACAGCAACACCAGTTTCTGTATAAATTGGGGCATAAGTGCCGAAGCGCGGACGGGGACGGGCGTAAAGGATGCCATGCCCATCAGTGAGGAAATAGCGTAACCCAGCATCGGCTAGCATCCGATCTAAACCTTCATAGTAGGCGCATTCCGGCAACCAAATACCTCTGGGTGCTTGTCCAAAGGTTTGCTCATAATGTTCGCAAGCTACCTGAATTTGCGCCCACACTGCTTGGGGATACATTTTCATCAACGGCAAATAGCCATGAGTAGCGCCGCAAGTGATGATTTCCAGGTTGTTACTGTCTTGGAACTTTTTAAAAGCTGTCACCAAGTCACCGCCGTAACGTTCCCATAGCTGACGCGCTTCGCTAAACTCAGTAGCGTAATGTTCCGCTAAATAACGAAGATGTCCGTTATTGACATTATGTTCTGCTTCTAGTTGTATAAGTTGTTCTAGTTGGGCTAAGTGTGCTTCATAGCGTTCTTGCAGCAGAGGATCGCGGAGCATTGACACGAGAGGAGGTGTCATGCTCATTGTGATTTTAAAGTCGATACCGTCTCGCTTTAAGCCTTCAAATACTTTCAATAATGGAATGTAAGTTTCTGTAATGGCTTCATAGAGCCATTCTTCTTCCAGCACGTAGTCACTTTCTGGGTGACGAACGAAGGGCAGATGTGCGTGGAGTACAAGCGCGACGTAGCCGATAGCCATAGTGATTTTGGGGTGATACTTGTAAGTTGAAGGTCGAGAGGTTTGGCTGAAATTAACAATATTTTAAGACTTTATGGGGATCGTAAGAATAGTTTTCAATTGAGTTAGTTACAGTGCTTGTGAGGGCATAACAAATGTTGTGCCCCCATCGCCTTTTGTTGTTAACTAGTTGTAATATCTGCCTATTTGTTTATTGTATAATCCTGCACTGAAAATATTTATTCTGGTTCAAGACCTTTGGCTGATAAGCGTTATGCCAATTTTTCAGCTAACTCGCCTCAATAATTCAAGGTGCATTAGCCTACGGCGTAACACACGCTACTTCAAGTTTATATTTCTTCATATACATTGAATTTTGATCGCCTACTTACTCAATTGCGGGTTTGCTTCTTCTCCCGGCAATATTCTGGCTGTAGGCTACCACAGAGACAAGGCAGCGCGGTCTTGTCTTGGGGGTTTCCCCCATGAGCGACTGCCGCGCAGAGAACACAGAGGGAAAAGAAATAGAGAGAATTCTTACATAAGTTTAGGGATATTTTTTTATTTGGAAGTCGCTATCCAAAAAAATGCTGAACTCGAACGCCGAAACCTGGTAACAGTGGTGACGTAATTTCGTCATCAGCCAACAAGGTTGCGATCAGTTTTAATTGTGCAGTTTCTCGGCGATAAACTTCTAGCTGCCGTAATTGCCAATTTGCAATCCAATATTCTTGGACTCCTGTGGATGAGTATAGTTTTAGCTTGGCTTCTCGATCTCGACGTTCGTTAGTTGTCCCAGGAGAAAGCACTTCTACAATGAGTTCTGGCGCTCCTCTCAAATGCCCTTCGTCATCTAGCAATTGTGCTAAACGCTCATGACTAATCCAAACTACATCGGGTATGACATTATCGGCATCTGTAAAAATTATACCGGGAGTTTGACGGGTTTCCCCTAGCCCACTAGAGCGAGACCAAATTTGTAACTCGAAGCATATATTACCCGCAGTGCCTTGATGTCTCCAGTGAGGCGCTCTAGTCACAAATAGCTCTCCGTCAATAATTTCATAGCGCTTCCATTCGTCAGTTGTGAGTAATTCTAAGTCTGAAGTTGTCCAACGGACTTGATCAGATATTGTTTGGTTCATAGCACTATTTTCCCATGCCTAGTTTAGAGATAAAATTCTATTTTTCAGAATATTTGCTCAGGGTCAATACCTGCGGCTCGTAAGCGTTCTGCCAATATTGCAGTCCGTTGACGTTCTTGCTGTAGTTGCTGATTTACTTGCTCTAACTGTTGATTTGCTTCTTCTTCTGGCAACATCACCAGTTGCCTATCTGATGTAAAAAAGCGTAATTTGCCCAAATATACTGCTAAATACAGCCCTAATTGCTGACTCCACAACCAACCCGACTCAGTGGGTACAAGTTCTTGATACAGCACTTCCGGCAGCTATGAGGTACATCCTCAAAACTGAAAGCTATGCTAGGAGGGGGCAAGGATAAAAACTGTATTGCATAATAGCCGGAAGCGCTGTATTGCCCATCAACTATGTGAAATCCCTGTAATTCTAGGTTGTTTGGATCAAACCAAAAGTAATCTGGAGTGCGAAATGTATTCTGGTAAATTTGCTTTTTTAAACCTTTATCAACCGAGGCAGGGGAATTAGATAATAGTTCAATAATTATATTGGGGTATTTGCCATCTTCTTGCCACACAACCCAGCTTTTGCGGTCTTTTTTTTCTGTATCTAAAACCACAAAGAAATCAGGGCCGCGAAATTCTTCTGACTTTTTCTGGTTGGGACTGAAATAGATCGTCAGGTTGCCGGTAGCATAAAAATCCTGACGATGTCTACGACGGGCTACGCCTACGCGCCACCACCATTTAATTAGGCGAATGAGTAAATCTATTTGTTCACGGTGTAAATCAGATTCCAAGGGGGGTTCGTCACTATAGATGTCGCCTGGTGGGAAAATTATACTCTCATTGACATCAGCTTGAGAAGCAGTAGCTAAAGATTGAGACATAGCGATCGCTCTTTTTGTCTTTATCCTATTGTGACTGAGCGATCGTTTTCAACACAAAAAAATATCGCACTCAAATGCATAGAAGCGCGTAGGCGCAACCCGTCGTAGACATCGCAATCATTATTCCTCATCCCGATATAATTCTTGCAAGTCTTGTAACTGAGTCTTGCGGGAAATCCGACGATATTTTTTACTTTCTAACTTGGGTTCGTATTGACTCTGCCCTTTGCCTTTACTTTTGCTTTTTAACTTCATGGTGGATTCTGGATCGGCTTGTTGATGAAGCTGTGTTTGATGAGCGATCGCAGCGTCCAAAAATTCTAAATAATGTTCATATCGTTCCCAGTCTCCCCGCACCACACACTCAGGCTCGTCTCGATGCAGACAATCACTAAACCGACAGCTAGCAACTGCTAACCGCTTTCTGGCTTCTGGGAAATAATGGATTAATTCTTCTGGTATACAATCCATATCCGGCTGATTAAAACCGGGAGTATCAGCCAGTAAACCACCGCTAGGCAACTCAAATAATTCTATATGGCGAGTGGTATGACGACCACGAGCTAGTTTACCAGAAACTTCTCCGACTCGCAGCTTTGCCGAATCAATTAGCGTATTAATTAAGCTGGATTTACCCACGCCGGAAGGCCCAGCAATTACAGTAATTTTATTACTCAAATATCTGGCTGCTTGTTCAGTATTTATACTATCTTTAACACTGATAAATATTGGTTGATAACCCCAACCGAGAAGGCGATCGCTAACTTGTTGCTGTTCTTGCGGTGAAATTAAATCACTTTTATTCAAGCATAAAAGTACATCCAAGCCAGTAGATTCAGCCTTAATCAAAAATCGGCTCAACTGATAAGGTTCCAAAGGTGGATCGGCTACGGCAAATACCAATAGAATTTGGTTGACATTAGCGATCGCTGGACGATCTAACTCACTTTGGCGCGGTAAAACCTCAGCGATCGCACCCCGTCCTCCAGCCCAATCTGGCTCCTCTACCACAACGCGATCGCCCACCATCACCTGTTGCCCGATTTTTTTCAGACGTGTTCTCCGGGTACAAAGCAGCAAAGGAGGCGAGGCGGTAGTGGGACAGTGGGGCAGAAAGGCATTTAAATCCAGTTTCTCCTCTGCTCCCCTGCTCCTCTGCTCCCCTGCCTCTTGATCCAGCTGTACTCGATAAAAATTAGCCTGTACAGCCACCACCGTACCCAATAACTGTCCAGTTGCGGCAAAATTTTCCCCTGTCATTGGCCAGCAACAGGACGGCGCACTAATAGAGAAAAATAATTAGTGCAGTCTGTAATTTGTTCCACCTGATAACCTGCCATTGTCAAACTATCAGGAACCTGCTCGATCGGCTCACCAGGGTCTAGCCAGACTTCTAGCAAACCTCCCAATGGCATTTTCTCCAGACGTAGTTTTGTCCGCACGAAATTAATCGGGCAAGGGGTGCCGCGTAAATCAAGTTGAGCATCGGGAGTTAAAACAGAAGAGGGCATCATTACTTAAATAAATTTCCCAAAAATCCTTCTAGACCGCCTTTACCAGTGCGATCGCCCTTAATTTTAGCTAGCTTCTCCAGCAGTTCCCTCTCCTCTGGGGTGACTTTATTGGGAATATCAATTAATACGTTCAGCATGTGATCCCCACGACTTACGGGATTACCCAAGCGGGGTACGCCGCGATTTTCCAACTTCATCACTGTATTCGGCTGAGTTCCGGCTGGAATGATTAATTCTACCAGCCCATCTACTGTATCTACCTCTAACCGACAACCTAAAATCGCTTGCAGGTAGCTAACTTTGATTTCTGAGAGAATATTAATCCCATCCCGTTGGAATTCCTCGTCCTCATTTACAAACAAGTAAACGTATAAATCCCCAGGTGGCCCGCTACGTTGGCCAGCATCTCCTTCACTAGAAATCCGCAAACGTGTACCATTATCCACCCCAGCCGGAATGGTAATTTTGAGTTTCTTTGTAACTTGATTTGCGCCCTTACCATCACACGCATCACACTTATCTTCAATTACCATCCCTGTACCATTACAGGTGGGACAAGTCGAGACTTGGGTAAAACTGCCAAAGGGTGTTCTAGTCACACGGCGGACTTGAGCCGATCCGCCACAAGTCGAACAAGTCCGAGGGCGGGTTCCAGGTTTAGCACCAGAACCGCTACAAACTTCACAATTTTCTAGATGGGAAATGCGGATTTCTTTTTCGCCGCCAAATATTGCTTCCCGAAAGTCTAACTTTAGGTCTAGCCGCAGATCATCACCCCTCGCCGGCCCACTGCGCCGTCTTTGTTGCGTAGGATTACCCATACCGCCAGCAAAGCCACTAAAAATGCTTTCAAAGATATCGGCAAAACCACTCATATCGCCGACATCTTGAAAGCCCGCGCCAGCAGCACCCGATACACCCTCTGGCCCAAAGCGATCGTAACGAGCGCGGGTTTCGGGTTCTGAGAGTACCTCATAAGCGCGGTTAATTTCTTTAAAGCGATCCTCCGCCCCCGGTTCTTTGTTCACATCTGGGTGATACTTCCGGGCTAGACGGCGATAGGCTTGTTTAATTTCTTCTTTGTCAGTGTCACGAGAGACACCCAGGATTTCATAGTAGTCGCGGGCCATATAGCAAAGGTAAAAGTTAGAAGGAAGAAAGCAGAAGTCAGTAGAACGTCATTCATGGTTACTTGCTACCCTATGGATAAATGTTTTGCCTACAGATATGCAAGAGCAACACATTATCCTTTAAAGGGCAGCTTGCCGGAGGATAGGCAGAAGATAAAATTAATTTTTGTTAATAAATTGATTTTACCCTTTACCTTTTACAAAAATCACCGACAAATGTTGAGCAACAGGTGCTTTCCTCGTGGGAGACGACAAAAGCTATAGAAGTTAAGAGTAGGGGAAGCCTCTGCTTGGACTTCTCACTGCTGAGTCGGCTGTCTCTTTTACAATTGTGCTACGTAGCAGAGCAAAACCCCGCCCATCAACCAGAGGGGCTAGCCGCACCATTAGGTGTGGAAAACCACCCACCTACTTTGGATTGTATCTGAACTGGCATACTGCCTAGCCCAAAGTAATTTGCTTCTACAATCTAGCAAACCACTGGGGTCTTGTGAAACTTTGTTAAATCTATATTAACTAACATAGAGGCATAAGCTTTTTTCGACCAACGAGTTAAGGCTTTGTCCCTCTTTTTTTGCTTTAACTACAATTTTTTTGTGTAAATCAGGGTCAATTCTGACCATGAATTTCCCAGAGAATGGCTTATCAGGCTCCTCCCCGCGTTCTCTACAAAAATCTAAATAATCATCCACTGAATCAGAAAAAGCAAGCTTTAGCTCGTCTACGCTACTACCTTGAAAAGTAATCACGTCCCGAATATTAATTATTTCACCGTGAAAAATTTCTGCCTCAGCATCAAATTCTACAATTGCCTCGTATCCTTTATATTTCATCATTTTCAGTCTCCGCTTCTTTAATACCCGCTTCTGTCAAGAATCGGCGCATCGACTTAACAGCACCTTTGTCAGTTTCTTTTTCAGGATGTGGCCTGTGAAATATAGCTCTTATATCATTAAGAGCAAATCTGACTCTTGACCCTCAACATCTGATACCTCTGCACCAAGAGCAATTAATAAAGACTCTATATCATTCCATAAAATATTTGATCTGGTGGGGTTTTGAAAAAGGGCATCAAAAGTTTTCTGGTGTTTACTATTAAGTTCCATTTTTATAGTATCATCTAGTGATACTATTGCTGACTAAATTTGTTACACTTTGCAAAATATTAAAGAAATTGCGTAACTTGCTGCCGTAGGCAATTCTCCGGGCAGGGGGCAGGGAGATGAGGGAGCAGGGGAGGCACGGGAGGCAAGGGGAGAAGGAGATAAACAAAACCCGAACTCTTAATTCTTAACTCTTAACTCTTAACTCTTAACTCAGCACTCAGCACTCCTAACGCACTCAGCACTCCTAACGCCCCATGCCTAATCTATCGCTTCATAATCAGCTTGTGCTGTACTTTCCTCGTCAAAATCAAAGTTGAATTGTGGTATTAGTGTGCCATTCATTGGTGAGTCTACTTCTGGGGTAAAGTGACCAGATGAACCCCCCTCAATCTCATCAGTTTGGCTGTTAGCTCGATTGTAGACATCAGCACCGATCGCAAGCAGGGTTTGTTGGAAGTCGTCTAAGCGCTGCTTAAATGCCACTGTGGAGATGCTGGAGTCAATCATTGCAGCTTGGAGTTGTGAAACTTTTTCACTGGCTAAGGTTTTCATCTGTTCGCCGATAAAGTTGCCATTATCCTTGATAGTGGATTCATAACTGAACAACAAATTATCAGCTTGGTTTTTGAGTTCAACCAGTTCTTTACGTCTTTTATCTTCTTCAGAAAACAGTTCCGCCTCTTGGCGCATCCGTTCGACTTCGTTGCTACTCAAACCACCTGTATTAGTAATCCTGACACTCTGTTCTCTACCAGTACCTTTATCTTGAGCAGAAACCTTCAGGATACCGTTGACATCGATTTCAAAGGATACTTCAATTTGCGGTACTCCACGGGGCGACGGGGGGATTCCTGCGAGCAGAAACTTGCCGAGACTCTTGTTATCTCGTGACATTGCCCGTTCACCTTGGAGGATGTGAATTTCCACTGAGGTTTGCCCATCAACGGCGGTGGAAAAAACTTGTGACCGACTCGTAGGAATTGTGGTGTTGCGTTCAATGATTTTGGTGAACACTTCACCCAAAGTTTCAATTCCCAAGGACAGAGGGGTGACATCCAGTAGTAAGAGATTATCGACTTCGCCACCCAATACACCTGCTTGAATAGCTGCTCCCAATGCTACAGCTTCGTCAGGGTTGATGGAGCGATCGGGAGCTTTGCCGTTGAAAAACTTAATTAGCGCGTTTTGGACTGCGGGAATACGCGTAGAACCACCTACCAAAATAATCCGATCTATGGCTTCTGGTTTGAGATCCGCATCTTTGAGCGATTGGATCAGTGGTTCGATGGTTGCTTCAATTAATTTCGCGGCGAGTTCTTCAAATTTCGAGCGGCTGAGTTCCATCTCCAGATGCTTTGGCCCGGTATCATCAGATGTGATAAAGGGCAAGTTGATGGAGGTATTCACCATACTGGAGAGTTCAATTTTTGCCTTTTCCGCAGCTTCCCGCAGACGTTGCAATGCCATTTTGTCTTTGGAAAGGTCGATTTTTTCTTGTTCTTGAAAACGTTCCATCATCCAAAGGACGATCGCATTATCAAAGTCGTCTCCACCCAAGTGGTTGTTACCACAAGTCGCCTTTACTTCAAAAACGCCATCCCCAAGTTGCAGGATCGATACGTCAAAAGTACCGCCTCCCAAGTCAAATACTAGAATTAGCTGCTCTTGGTCTTGCTTTTCCAATCCGAAAGCTAAAGCCGCAGCGGTTGGCTCATTGATGATTCGCAAGACTTCTAATCCTGCGATCGTGCCAGCATCTTTAGTTGCTTGTCTTTGGGCATCTGTGAAATATGCTGGTACGGTGATCACTGCTTGAGTGACCTCCTCACCTAAAAAGTTTTCCGCATCCTGCTTCAGCTTTTGCAGGATCATCGCGGATAATTCTTGGGGCGTGTAATTTTTTGAGCGAATTTGGACATCAACAGTCTCGTCTCGACCTTTGACACAGTTGTAGGGGACGCGATCGCGTTCTACTTCAGTATCTTCCCAACGCCGCCCAATAAATCGTTTAATACTGTAAATTGTGTTCTCAGCATTGGTTACGGCTTGGCGCTTTGCCAATTGACCAACCAAGCGATCGCCACTCTTCCCAAATCCCACAATACTTGGAGTAGTTCGTCCACCTTCAGAATTGGAGATCACCAGTGGTTGACCGCCCTCCAAAACTGCGACGCAACTGTTAGTAGTGCCTAAGTCGATCCCAATAACTTTTCCCATATTCGCCAGTATTTTTACTGAATATTTCTGCTGTAATTATGTCGCGGACTAACTTTTTTGTTAAGAACAAAGGCTAGCGGATAACGTCTGTGTAACCCCTGTTGCTGGTAGCAATCAAGAAGTTGAAACACAGAGAGTTATCCAAAGCCTTGTCCAAGTTTTAGGTACGCGATGCTCGTCTTTGCTATAACCCAGGCACTTGAGGTCAGCGAGGCGAGCGACTACAGCTTAACTGAAGGCTTGACTCGACTGATCTTCTGGTGCAGCAGGGCTATCTTCCTTGGGAGCAGCTACTTTGACCATTGCATGGCGTAGCACGCGATCGCCCAAGTAATATCCGCGCACTAACTCTTCTAACACTGTTCCTTCAGGATGTTCATCCGTAGGTTCCCGCATTACTGCTTCGTGCAGGTTAGGATCGAATTCTTGATTTTCGGGACGCATTGGTGATACACCCAAGCGCTTCAGGCTATCTACTAATTGTTTGTAAACACCTTGGTAACTTTTGTGCATGGTCATTTCGCCATCAGACTGTGGTTTGAGGTGCGATCGCGCCCGCTCAAAATTATCGACCACTGGTAGCAATTCCAAAATCGTAGTCCGCTTCACCTGCAACTCTAAGTCTTCTTTTTCTTTACTAGTGCGTTTCCGGTAATTCTCAAAATCAGCGGCAATCCGCATATATTGAGTGCTACGCTCCTCTAGTTGCGTTTTGAGGGACTCAATTTGTTGAGTCAGTTCTACCAAAGCGGCCCTTTCTACTTCAGTTTTCTCGGTTGCAGCGAAGCTATTTTCTGGATTGATAGTAGCCGTATCTCCTGTTTGGGCTGCCACTTGCTCTGTCACTTCGCTACCAGATTCATTGAAATTAATTTGGGCTGGGGAGTCACTCATCATTGCTTGCTTTACCTCTGTTGGTTCACCCAATTGCTGGCTTGTATTGTTTATCTGTTTATTTTCATCGATCATTGTCTATTCATTCCAGATCCTATTTATGGCAGTGTATCTCCACAGCTGGCAGCCGTCGTCATCCACGACATGCCACTGAGGTTGATTTTATTGCCGGCAAGTTCCTGGAAGTGATGAAACCGTCCTCTTATTGTGACAAATGGTGAACACGTTAGCCCAGACGCTACTAAGGCGGGAACCCGAACGACTAGTGGTTTAGTAAAAGGGCGGTTAGAAACCGCGTCTACACAGGCAAAACCCACCTCCGTGGGTTTAAAACACTCAATTTTTCTTTAGTCCGTGTAGGCGGACTTTGTTTGTGTAGCCGCGAATTCTATTCGCTTTTTTGCAAAATGAGAATTCTGCCTCACAGCCTGGGAATACTTTAAGCAGAGGTTTCCCCAAATCAATTGCTCATTTATGAACTCGTCACCACAACGGCGCAGTACCGCTCTAACTACTAGAACAGAGTTTTCGCCCTTCGGCAACAAGCTAGTCCAATCTGGCTATGTCAATACCGAACAGATGAGGCAGGCACTAATTGAAAGCCGCAAATCTGGCAGACCCCTAACCGAAGTACTAGAGTCAATCACTGGGCAACAACTATCGCCTGAGTTGCTCAGGCAATACAAAAAACAGCAGCTATTTGAACTTAAAATCCTATACGGAGTTGAATTTCTCGATCCCGAAGTCAACTCTGTTGGCAACACGATGATGGGGAACCTGATTGAAACCCTCATCCCAGTGGATATTTGCCGTCGTCATCGTTTAGTACCACTGTCAAAACACGAAGACCAAACCCCGCCCTCAGTTTTAGTGGCGATGGTCGCTCCAGATAATTTAGAGGCTTCCGACGACCTGAACCGCATCTTGCGCCCCCAAGGTTTGGCGTTGCAGCGCATGGTGATTACCCAGGAAGACTACCAACAGCTAATCAACCAATATTTGGATGAAATGGCTGTTAAACAGAAGCACCTAGATCAAGAAAAGTTTACAGATATTAATCAGGATTTAGAAAACCTCGGAAATCTCGATCTTTCCGATGCTCCTGAAGAAATGGAGGCTGATCTAGGGGCAGCGATGAAGGGTGCAGAGGATGCCCCAGTCATCAACCTAGTCAATAGAATCCTCGCTAAAGCCTTGCATGAGGGCGTTTCTGACATTCATATCGAACCGCAAGAAGAAAACTTACGCATTCGCTTTCGCAAAGATGGCGTACTGAAGGAAGCTTTTGATCCCCTACCGAAAAAAATCATCCCGGCGGTGACAGCCCGATTTAAAATCATCTCCAATCTAGACATTGCAGAACGCCGGATGCCCCAAGATGGACGTATCCGGCGGATGTTTGAGGGGCGCAAAGTAGATTTCCGGGTGAATACCTTGCCCAGTCGCTACGGGGAAAAGGTAGTACTACGGATTTTGGATAACTCCTCAACCCAATTGGGATTAGATAAGTTAATTACCGATCCAGAGACTTTACATATTGTCCAAGATATGGTCAGCCGTCCCTTTGGGCTAATTTTGGTAACTGGGCCAACTGGTTCTGGAAAAACAACCTCGCTGTATTCTGCACTCTCAGAAAAGAATGATCCCGGTATTAATATCAGTACTGTAGAAGACCCAATTGAGTACAGTCTTCCAGGGATTACTCAAGTACAGGTGATTCGGGAAAAAGGGCTGGATTTTGCTACCGCTCTGCGGGCTTTCTTACGACAAGATCCAGATGTGCTGCTGGTGGGTGAAACGCGGGATAAGGAAACGGCAAAAACAGCGATTGAAGCTGCCTTGACCGGTCACTTAGTATTAACTACCTTACATACCAATGATGCCCCAGGTGCGATCGCACGTTTGGGAGAAATGGGGATTGAGCCTTTCATGGTTTCTAGTTCCCTAATTGGCGTATTAGCTCAACGTTTGGTGCGGCGTGTCTGTTCTGAATGTCGCGTTCCCTACACTCCCACAACCGAGGAACTGGCTCGTTATGGTCTATCAGCTTCCTCTGATGTGGGAGTCACCTTCTATAAAGCTAACAGTTTGACATTAGATGCGATCGCCGATGCCAAAGCCAAAAATCACCTTTGCCCAAAATGTAATGGCGGCGGCTACAAAGGGCGTTGTGGTGTTTATGAAGTGATGCGAGTTACCGAAAACCTGCAAACTCTGATCAACGAAGATGCACCCACGGAACGCATCAAGGAAGTGGCGATAGAAGAGGGCATGAAAACCTTACTGGCTTACAGTTTGGACTTAGTGCGTGAAGGTTCCACCACCCTAGAAGAAGTAGAACGAGTGACGTTTACTGATACTGGTTTGGAAGCAGAGTTAAAAGCCAAACGCAAGACAGGTCTTACCTGCTTGGCTTGCGATGCCACATTGAAACCAGAATGGCTGGATTGTCCCTACTGTATGACATCTCGGTTTCAAAAGTAGTCATTGGTCATTGGTCATTGGTAATTGGTCATTGGTCATTAGTCATTGGTCATTGGTCATTGGTCATTGGTTAGCAACTTAAAACAAAGGACAAATGACAACGGACAAAGGACAAATAATAAACATTAAAAGGAAGCAGAACTATGGAAATGATGATTGAAGATTTGATGGAGCAGTTGATTGAAATGGGTGGCTCGGATTTGCATTTATCCGCAGGTTTGCCTCCCTACTTCCGCATCAGTGGCAAACTCACCCCCATAGGTGAGCATGTAATGACAGCCGATCAATGTCAAAGGCTGATTTTTAGTATGCTCAACAATACCCAGCGTAAAACCTTAGAGCAGAACTGGGAGTTGGATTGTTCTTATGGTGTTAAAGGTTTGGCTCGTTTCCGGGTCAATGTCTATAAAGAACGTGGTTCTTATGCTGCTTGCTTACGGGCATTAAGTTCTAAGATTCCTAACTTTGAAAAATTAGGTTTGCCAGATGTGGTGCGGGAAATGACAGATAAGCCCAGAGGATTAATTCTGGTGACAGGCCCTACAGGTTCCGGCAAGACAACTACCCTAGCGGCAATGATTGACTTGATTAACCGCACCAAGGCAGAGCATATTTTAACAGTGGAAGACCCGATTGAATTTGTCTACGAACCAATTAAAAGCTTGGTTCACCAACGGCAACTAGGCGAAGATACAAAGAGCTTTGCTAATGCTTTGAAAGCAGCTTTGCGGGAAGATCCAGACATTGTTCTGGTGGGGGAAATGCGCGATTTGGAAACGATTTCTTTGGCGATTTCGGCTGCGGAAACAGGACACTTGGTATTTGGTACGCTACACACTAGTTCTGCCGCCCAAACAGTTGACCGGATTATTGACGTTTTCCCCCATGAAAGACAAACCCAAGTGCGGGTGCAGTTGTCTAACTCGTTGGTGGCAGTATTTAGCCAAACCTTGGTGTCCAAGAAAAGCCCTAAACCTGGTGAATATGGTCGGGTGATGGCTCAAGAAATTCTGATTGTCACTCCTGCTATTTCCAACTTGATTCGAGAAGGTAAAACATCTCAAATTTACTCAGCAATTCAAACTGGCGGCAAATTGGGAATGCAAACTCTGGAGAAGGTTTTAGCCGATTTTTACAAAGCCGGAACGATTTCTTTTGAAGCGGCAATGTCTAAGACTTCTAAGCCAGATGAAATCCAACGTCTCATCGGTACTTCTGTACCACCCCAGGCAGCAGGTGCGAAACCTGGTGCGGCTGCCAAAGCGCATTAAAGGAAGGGGGGATGAGGGAGATGAGGGAGACAAGGGAGACAAGGGAGACAAGGGAGACAAGGGGATAAACAAAACTCCTAACTCTTAACTCTTAACTCCTAACTCTTAACTCCTAACTCCTAACTCAGCACTCAGCACTCAGCACTCAGCACTCCCAATGCCCCATGCCGAATAAATAACAATTATTTTGAATTTAATTATGCCAAACTTCGTTGCCCGTGTTCGGGATTCACAAGGAAAATCTCGAACAGAAAAAATTGTTGCTGAATCCTTGGTACAAGCTCGTACTAATCTGAGAGATCAAGGTTTTGTAGTTCAAGAACTTAAACAATCTCAAGGATTTCAGCCAGATATTGCCTTCAAAAAATTCCAGAATTCCTTAGTTAAGGTTTCTGTAAAAGACAAAGCTGTTTTTTCGCGTCAATTTGCCGTTTTGATGAATGCGGGGGTTGCGATCGTTAGAAGTCTGGGGGTACTTTCTGAACAGTGTAGTAATACTAAATTGAAACAAGCCCTTGTGGAAATTAGTACCGATGTTCAAAGCGGAATGAATCTTTCAGAGGCCATGCGGAAGCATCCTGATTGTTTTGATGGATTATATGTGAGTATGATTCAAGCTGGCGAAGTTGGTGGTGTTCTAGACGAAGTATTAAATCGTTTAGCTAAGTTGTTAGAAGATGTTGCCCGTTTACAAAACCAAATTAAATCAGCACTGTCTTATCCAACGGTTGTAGGTTTTATCGCCGTTGCTATTTTTCTGGGCATGACTATTTTTCTTATTCCAATTTTTGCCACGATTTTTGTGCAAATTGGAATCTCGTTACCACCTCTAACGCAATTCTTGATGGATGCTAGTAAATTTTTGAGGAGTCCGGGTGCTTTCGTCCTGCTTGCTGCTCTTATCGGATTTAAATTTGCCTTTACACAATACGGTAAAACTCCTGTTGGTCGCATCACAATCGATCGTCTTTCCCTGAAGATGCCATTGTTTGGTGACTTAATTCAAAAATCTTCAGTTGCTCGCTTCAGCCGGACTTTTGGTTCTTTGACTCGTTCAGGTGTACCAATTTTAACTTGCTTAGAAATTGTCCGAGATACATCAGGAAACCAAGTTATTGCTAATGCCATAGACTCAGCCCGGATGGAGATTCAACAAGGGGGCATGATTAGCATTGCTTTACAAAAAGATGCTGTTTTTCCGGCTATGGCAATTCAGATGATTAGTATCGGAGAAGAAACTGGAGAATTAGATGCAATGCTGATGAAAGTTGCCGATTTCTATGAAGATGAAGTGGAGCAAGCAGTAAAAGCAATGACCAGTATTTTGGAACCGGTGATGATTGTAGTTCTAGGGGGAATGGTGGGAACCATTTTGCTAGCGATGTATCTGCCTATGTTTGCGGTATTTGAAAAGCTGGGATAAAGGATTAATAGTAAGAGTTAGAAGTTATGAGTTAGGAATTAATTTTTTTATTCCTAACTTTTAATTCCTAACTGACTAATTTTATTCTTAACTCTTGTACAGACAAAGATTTTTCGCGTCTCCTAACTCCTCACTATTTAATAAATTATGACTGTGCAAAAATCTCAGTACGAAGCGAGTTTGGCAGAGTACAGCAATCATCTAGCTGCGATCGCTCTACTAAAGCAATATCGGCCATACTTGGAGATGATTCCCAGTCTGCGCCGTCCAGATGAAAGTGTCATCACCATACCTTTGCCAATAGTCCGGCTGCGCAACACTGCTACAACAGCCCCACAAACGATTTGCTTACCCTGTGATGTGGCAATTTTGATGTGCGATCCTGAGTGGAAAATCAAAACTGGAGCAGAAATTTTAGTCTTTATTCATCGCGCTCACGAAGACTTTTCTGATTTGTTAGGACGTTGGCGACAAACCCAAGTTTGCTTGGACAATGATTATGAGTGGTTAATGCCTCTCCGTCACAGTCATATTTTGAGTGAGGGAGCTAATACTATATATCCTCTGTTTGTCGTTTTTAGTGAGACTTTAGAACGCATCCAAAGAGGTCTTGTGGGAGCCGAACTCCCATTTATTATCCAAACACCAGATTCGCTTCTTGAGGAGAATTTCACAGATATTTTCTCTCCACAAGTTCCCCCAGCTTAGGGATTTATAGCAGAATTCAGAATTCAGAATTCAGGAGTAAAATAAATACGCTTTATACCTGGGTAACAGACGAATCTTTGTGTACCTCACCAACTTAAAATCTGCCCCCGTCGCTTGGGGCATAGGGCATTGGTAACTTCTTCCCAATGCTCCATTACCCATGCCCAAAAACTCCACGCCACTTGCGGGATGGAGTTTTTCATTACAATAACCTGCCTAAGCAAGTTTTGTCGTGTGTAGCTGCGACTTCAGTCGTCAGGACATCTTACAGCAGCTAAGATAGCTTAAAAGAAATAACCACCAGATGATTATAAATCGCGGCATCTTTAGGAGAAACTACTTTGGCAGATGTAATTTATCAAGCACAAGCACCCTTAGAATTTATTCCTCCAGCGTTTAACCCCTTAGTTCTACGAGTTGTGCATCTGTTGCTACCCAGTTGGATAAACTGGCAAACATCTATTACCCAAATTGAAGCAGACAACGTAGAGGTTCTGGTGGATCTCTATCGCCAATTTCAGGAAGGTAAGATCCGTTTTATGCTGGCATTTCGCCATCCGAAAACAGACGATCCGCTTTCTTTAGGTTACTTGCTGTCTCAACTTGTACCAAAGGTAGCGCGATCGCAACACATACCACTACAATTTCCCATTCACGCTCATTTTATCTACGATCGCGGCATTCCTCTATGGGCAGGTTCCCAGGTTGGCTGGATTATGTCTCATTTAGGCGGTACTCCGATTCAGCGCGGTAAGGCTGACTGGACGGGGTTACGTTCGGCGCGTGACTTATTTGCCAATGGGAAATTCCCGATGGCGGCTGCGCCTGAAGGTGCAACCAATGGTTTATCAGAGAATATTAGTCCTTTAGAACCTGGTATCGCCCAATTAGGTTTTTGGTGTGCTGAAGATTTGCACAAAGCTGAACGCCCGGAACAAGTTCTAATTGTACCAGTTGGGATTAAATATAGTTACGTTGATGCTCCTTGGGATGCGATCGCTAATCTTTTAAGTGAATTGGAAGTAGCAAGTGGTTTACCTGTGCATCCACCAGAAAATGCTTCTGTGGAGTCGCTTTATCCCCGATTGTTGACTTTGGCAGAACATTTACTTTTGCTCATGGAAGAATTTTACACCCGATTTTATCATCAAAAACTGCCAGATCCTAAGATTGTCAACGGGCAAATTCCAGATAGAAATGAAGCGTTAGCAGTTCGTTTACAAGCTTTGTTGAATGCGGCATTGTTAATATCAGAACAGTATTTCGATTTGCAGTCCAAAGGTAATTTAAGTGACCGTTGTCGGCGAGTAGAACAAGCGGGTTGGAATTATATATTTAGAGAAGAATTTAAGGATGTTAAAGGAGTATCTGCTGTTGAAAGAGCTTTAGGCGATCGCATTGCCGAAGAAGCGAATGCGCGGATGTGGCACATGCGTTTAGTAGAAAGTTTTGTGGCAGTTTCTGGTAATTATATTCGAGAAAATCCCACAGCAGAAAGGTTTGCTGAGACAACTTTAATTTTATGGCAAATGATTGCTAAAATCAAAGGCAATAAAGTTGTACACCGTCCGCAATTGGGTAAGCAAAAAGTCAAAATAAATGTGGGTAAACCCATATCTATTTCTGAGCATTACCCGGCATATAAGGAAAATCGTTTAGGTGGTAGACAAGCTGTTGCTGATGTGACAAATGATTTGCAACACGCCTTAGAAAGATTGATTTGATTAATCAAGAGACTAGTACAGCACGGCAGTCTAAATGATAAGTCTTTACCCGAACATGATATTATTTGTCATCCCAAATCAAATCTAAACGCTCTTGTGCTGTTTTGAGGGCTTTTTTCGCAGACTCTCCTAGTATTGTCGCTTCTATAGCTCGACCAAGACTGTCAGAAATACGGCTATATCCAGCAATAATTGGTTGAGAATGTGCCACAGGTAATTGGTCAAAAAACACTTTTAACACTGGTTTTTCATTGATGAATTGCTGATAAGCTTTGCTTTGAGCCGATTTGAGGGTAACTGGTAAAAAACCCGTCCCTATGCTCCATTCTATTTGGAATTCCTCGCTCAAAATATACTCTAAAAATTTGAATGCTGCTTGCTCTCTTGCGGGTGTAGTCTTCATCACAAAAAAGTTTCCAGTACCTGTAACGGTAGCAGCTTTGACACCTGCTGGTATGGGTAATACTTGATGATCTACCTCAGATTTCATGATTAAAGTCCAAGGGCCTGTAATCTGCATTGCAACACGACCTGTAAGAAAAGCTTCCTCTTCATAACCTCGTTCTGGCGCAGAAAGCATTACTGAACCATCTTCGATCAAGTCTTGCCAAAATTTTAAGGCTGCGATCGCACCTTGATTCATTAAATTCGGGCGATTATTGGTGACAATCTCGCCATCAGCACTATATAAAAACGGCAACCAACTAAATACAGTCCATCCTCCTTTCCCTAAAGGCAGTAACATTCCATACTGTTCGGGGCGGCGATCGCCATTGCGGTCTATAGTTAATTTTTTGGCAACTTGTCTCAATTCATCCCAAGTTTTGGGTATTTCTGTAATTCCCGCAGCTGCAAAAAGTTTCGGACGGTAAAAAATCCCAACATTACTGGTGTGCATTGGCACTGACCAAATGTGACCATCTAACTGCATTTCTGGCAATAAGTTAGGTCTAATGTCTGACTTGATGGGCGATTTGTCCAACCAATCTTCTAAAGGTCGAAGTGCCCCTAATTCCACAAATTGGCCTGTATATTCCGGGTGAAATGACAGGATATCTGGGGGTACATTAGCGACAACTGATGTTAATATCTTTGGTAAATTAGGTTCTGGTTCAAATATAGACTCAACCTGAATATTAGGATGAGTTTGATTAAATTTATCGACTAATTTTCCAAAAATCTCTCGATGTGCAGGTGGATTAATCGCTTGCCAAAGTGTCAGATGAATTACCCCATCGTCCTTTTGTTTAATTCCCTGACAACTAGATAACAATATCAAAGATAAACTCAGAATAATTCCTAGAATGGAAATTTGACCAGCAGATTTTCTCAAAAAATACCAAAAGTTTCTAGTTTTGGAAGCTAAAAAATTAATATTCATACAAAATTTTTAGATATAAAGATAGGTGATTTAGCACATTATTCCTAATTAATTAAACTCATTGAGAAACAACTTCCTGAATTAAACCTTCTAACTTATTAGCACAGCTAGTTTCACTAAAGAATTGTGAAATTTGCTCAGAGCGATCGATCTTCTGCGGAGGAGTTTTTACATGATCAATTATAGCTTCTGCTAATGCATCAACATCATTTGGTGGTACTATAGTTCCACATTTGAGTACTTCAGAAATCTCGCGCGGACCAACTGGACAATCAGTGGCAATAAATGTTACTCCACTAGCTACAGCTTCTACCAAAACTAGTGGTAAACCTTCAAAATGGGAAGCAAGTATAACTGCTCTAGACAATGAGAAGTAAGCTCTAGGATTGAGAACAGAACCGGCAAATAGCACAATTTCATCAATAGCTAAAAACTTTGCTAGAACTTGCATCTCTGTTTCTAAATTCCCTTCTCCTAACAAAATTAGCCGAATATTTAAGTGATTTTGACTAACTTTAGCAAATGCTTTGAGTAAGGTTTTATGGTCTTTTTGATGGTGAAATCGGGAAGCACATACAAAGGTAATCAATTGCGAATTGTTAAACCAAGATGTGGCTGTAGGATGAAGACTTTGGTTACTAATATCATCTATGGCTGGGTTGTATGATATCACGATTCGATGATGCTTAAACCCAATGTTTACGAATCTTTGATAGAGAGAATTGCAAACAAATATTAATCCACTAGCTTGCTGAAGCGCCAGTATATCAATTCTGCTAGTAAGACTTGTAAATAAGTTTTGAAGCAATGCACTAATAGGGTTTATTTTACGTTCAACCTGTGATTCCGAAATATAATCACTGTGAATATAGCTAATGTATGGAATAGATAAACTTTTAGGGATGAATTGAGATATATAAAATAGTTTAGTAACAAATGCCGTATGACAAACAATAATATCCGGTTTTTGTTCAGCAATCACCCTGCTTAATTGTATCGCTACCCATATTTGGTGTATTATTCCCCCAATAATAAATAGAGTACCTGCAACTTTCATAACAACCACAGTATTGGCAGCTTTAAAAGATACTATCCATTGTGATTCTAAAACGGTAAGCACTACAGTAGAGACTTGGTAGCCAGCTTTTGACTGAGAAGAAATTAGCGAATCAGCAACTTTTGGCGCTCCACCAATGTTATTCAAAACTAGATGACAAATATGCATAGTTGCAGGTAGTATTATAATGAGTAGATCGAGATAAACCGAATCAAAGTTTTTCGGTTAATGAGCGTTGTTCTAAAACATCCTTGGTAATGCTTGTTTCTGCTCTTGTATAAACGTAGGTTTGTGGTTCTGTAAATTTTTGAGTTTTGAAAATTTTGTCTGCCCGTTTCCAAAAGTCTGTATCTTCTCCGTAGGGAATATTATTAAATCCCTGCAAGTCAAAAAATACTCTCCTCTTACCAAAAAATGTAGGGCCTAAAACGCATTCGCGTAAATTAATTATTTCACCTGGTTGAAAATAATCGGCTACAAAAATCTCTTCTTCAGAGAAAAATCCTCCTTCAATCAAGTCAATTTCTGGATTGGCTTGCATAAATTTAAGTCGTGACTCTAGATGATTAGGTCTATATGTATCATCGCTGTCAAGAAATGTGATATATTTGCCAAATGATGCTTGAATTCCGGCGTTCTTAGAGTAGCCTAACTTTTTATTTTGGTGTTTCAAATAACGTATATTATTAAACTTCTGCACATAGGAATTGACAATTTCAAAAGTATTATCTTGGCTACCATCATCAATTACCAATAGTTCCCAATCTTTAAAAGTTTGCTCAACGACACTATTGATGCAATTATTTAAATATTTTTCTCGGTTGTAGGTACAAAGTATAACTGAAATTTCGGGAATGAAGTCAAAGACAATGGGACTCATAAGAGTTAGATGTTCAATTTGTAACTAGTTGAAAATTGTTCACACTGATAACACAGCATCACAACCAAATAATGATGCTATTTGTGATTTATTCACTAAGGGATAGCTACATCCACCAAAAGCATCGTGTAATACTTGCTGTACAGTAAAGGTAAGTAAATTTTACCGTAATTTACACTATACTGCTTGACTCCCTCAGGCAATTTTACAGACTTTATAAAACACCACTTAAACATTATTGTCCTGAAGATAGCATTTCCCTTATTTTTCCTTTTGGGACTATAGCCCAGATTAGTGGGCGTGTCTACACAATTACAAGTGCTTATCTGCCGATTAATCGCATTTGGCAACCTATCGCTAAGATTTAAATTTGCTCTGCCTCTCTCAATTATGCTAATATTACTGCCTGTTATCCATCTACAGTATTTATCAATGCAGCCATCAAATTTGGAAATTAATAGAAACTTCTGGAACGAGTATGCTAAACAGTGGAGTAAATATAATTTTCAAATTCCTAACGATCAAATTTCACAGCCTGAAAAATATTCTCCCATAAGTTATTTAGGTGATGAATGGGGGACAGCAGAAGATGTGGAAGAAATTCTTAGTGAATATATTTTCCCATTTTTAACTAAAAACAGCACAGTTGCAGAGATAGGTGTTGGTGGTGCTAGAATTGCAGCTAAAGTAGTTGAAAATGTCGAAAAGCTATACTGTTTTGATGTAGCACCAGCAATGCTAGATAAGGCGAAAGAAAGGATTGGACACTATCATCAGGTAGAGTTTCATTTAATGGAAAACTCTGAATTTGAAGCCGGGTTGGGTGAAAAATTTGATTTCATATATTCTTTCGATGTTTTTGTACATTTGGATCTACCAACAATTTGGAAATATTTAAACAGTATTTATAAAATACTTAAAGAGGGTGGGAGAGCTTTTATTCATACTAGCAGTATAACCACACCAAATGGTTGGACAAGGTTTTGCAGCAAAGCAGATAGTGAACAATTGTATTATCCAACTTCACCAGAAGCAATTAAGTGGCTCATAGAAAAGGCACAGATGACTGTGATTAAAGAGTCTATGCCAGATGGAAACAACTTTTATCTGGAACGTGATTATTTAGTGGTCATACAGAAATAGCTCAATTTTTGATCGCAAATCGTGGGTTATGACCGAATACAATTATAACCATGCGATCGCCTCTCTTCCTACCCTGTAAATACTTCTAATTCTCACAAAGCCCACTAGTACCGCAAAGCGGAATTCAAAATCAAAAATGAATACAGCGTAAGCGTTTCGTTGATTGAGAATAGGTAGTTTATTTACGCTATGTTGTACTAGGGGCAATTGCTTTTAATAAATCACCTAATTATAAGTTTGATGGGAGAATTTTTGTTTCCAGATTGTATTAATTATTAAAATTTAGATTTTTGAAAAAAAGTAGGTAGAAAAGATTGATTCAGTTTAAAATATAGAATATTGAGTTAATGATAATAGTTAATTAAATTTATGGTTAAGCATCCCGCTCCAGCTTTCTTAAGCGATCATTGGCAAAACTCTTTTAACTTAAAACAACATTTGCAGGATTTTTTGCATTTAGATTCAGAAACATTAGAAAAAAAGTTAGCGGCAGGACAAGAAGAAATGGCCGAGTTAGGCCATAAAGATTTTGATTGGGAAAAAGCAACAGATTTTTATCGTGAACAAGTGGGAGAGGTTTATTTATTTGAGTTGGGAGCTTGGCATTTAGAACAAAGTCAAAATATTGAAAACACGTTACATTTGATTGTAGATCATGCCCAAGGTCGGGTGTTAGATTTTGGCGGTGGAATTGGCACTCATGCAATTAATGCTGCTCTTTGTTCACAGGTTGAGCAAGTAATATATTGCGATCTTAATCCTATTCATTATGATTTTGTGCGTTATCGAGCTGAACAGATGGGTTTGAGCCACAAAATGAGATTTTGCTTGGAAATGCCTGAAAAAGAGACTTTTGATACCATCATTTCTTTTGATGTATTAGAACATTTGTCAGACCCTACTCAACAGTTATTAAAGTTTCATCAAGCGCTGACACCGAATGGTAAAACAATCTTGAACTGGTATTTCTTTAAAGGCTTTAATCAAGATTACCCTTTTCATATTGACGATCCTCAAGTAGTAGAGACTTTCTACAGAACGATTCAGAGCAAATTCTTAGAAATTTTTCACCCTTATTACTGTACAGCTCGTTGCTATCGGAAGTGGGATTGAGTTTAACTCAAGCCCCACAGTAGTTTTTACCTATCAGGAGAAAATACTGTGTTCATAGACTAACATGGGTATCATACCAAGGTTCCTGGATGTTGAGCTTGTCTAGGAACATCTTTCCTATGGGGAATCGGTAAATAATCCCATTCACCCCAATTATTTTATAAGTCCAAAAAATGCCTTTATAGACTTTGATTATTTCACTCTTAGAAAGCCAATTACCTGGTGTTTCTTCTCCAAAAAGTCCGCTAGCACCATATTCAAACTGATATGGGATATACTGACCTTCTCGTGCTGGTGAAGGACAGACTTGTTTAGGTACGTGCCCTTGACTGATGGCTTTGAATTTGTGATAACCAAGTTCTTTTAACAGCGCAAATTCTTCTAGTAGTTCATTCCAAGAAGTCTTGGTTGATTCTATAGACAGAAACTGTGGTTTAGTATCAAACTGCCGTAATGCCTGTATGCATAATAAATCAGCACCTTCTATATCTACTTTGAGATAGTAGGGAATGCCAAACTCCTCCAAAATACTTTCAAATCTGCGCCCTTCTACAGTAATTTCAATGGAAGGTGCATCAAAAGAGCGTTCGTTCCGAATAGCCCAATCTGGTGAAGTTGTACCCCAAAAGCTTCTCTCCAAGTTGGCGTAAAAAGTGACTGGTTCATCTTTCGGTGATACAGCAATATTTAGGAGGGTAAGTTGATTATTCTCTATATATAAATTTAGTCGCTTTTTTGTAGCTTCGTAAAGCTCAGGATGAGCCTCAATACCAACAACGCGAAAGCCTTTTTTTAAGTAAAACTCTGTATCCTCACCTGTGTGAACGCCAACATCAATTATTAAATTTTTATCCATAAATCACGTTTTCCTTTAATAATTACGCAAGCGTTTAAATATGTAATACTTTACACTATCTATAGTTTTTTGTATAGAAATGTTACCAAAAATAACTTTTGATTTCCGCAAGCCGCACACTCGTGACTTCCAGTCATGAATTAGGCGCTCCATATTCTGTTAAAATTAGGACATAGCTAAAACCAAGCTAATCTGAACCACGACAACTAAAGATATGGGGTTCTACTAGGAAATAGGTACTTTTGTATCGATCCTCTAGTGGGTAAAATCTTTAAGGTACAGAGGTTAAACATACTTAACTTTTAGGTACTTGTTTGAAAGTCGCCGTCGGTGCGCCGGAGACTTTAAAAACGCCTGTGGAGAACTTGTAAGACCTGGAGCAGTTCAGGCACAGATCGTTGAAGCAGGAATCGCATGACTTCTAGTCACGCGAGGTTCAAACAATCATTTTGTTTAACCATAAGCGGATCTGATTTTAACTTAATGGGGATGCGCGATCGCTAATATTCCCGCATCCCCATCTAAAGTTACCTCTATACCCACTGGTAAGGCTGCATTAGGATTATCATGGCCAAAAGGCAAATCGGAGACAATGGGAATACCTAAATCACCCAAGCGATCGCGCAATACTTCTTCTACACTAAAACTAGATATATTTGGCGGCGCTTCACAACGAGTAAAACCCCCCAAAGCAATACCGCAGACTTGAGATAAAGCACCACTCAAACGCCACTGTGTCAGCATCCTGTCAATCCGATAAGGTGCTTCGGTAACATCCTCCAACGCCAGAATTACCCCATCTAGATGTGGTAGGATTGGTGTACCCAAAAGATGGGTAGCCACCGTGAGATTACCTGGTAATAAAGTACCATTCACCACGCCACCACCCCAACCACAACCTTTGAGAGGGGCGAAAGAACTACCTTCTACCCAATCAAATAATCGCTGAATTGACCAATCAGACTCATCGGCGAAAGTTGTCATTACAGGGCCATGAACGCCGGAAATTCCTGCTGTATAAAGGCTCCATAATAAAGCTGTGATATCAGAAAACCCTATAAGCCACTTGGGAAGCCCTGAGTTTGGCCAATTCCAATTTTCTAAGATGCGGGTGCTGCCAAAACCGCCTCTGGCACAGAGAATACCCCGACAATCAGGATCTTGCCATGCTGCGGCTAGCTGTTGGCGACGGTTTTCGTCTGTTCCTGCTAGATAACCCCATTTGTCATCTATCTGAGGACTGACTTTTAATTGATAACCACGCGATCGCCAAATTTCTAGACTCTGTTCAAATGCTTCAAATTCTCGCAAAGCACCACTAGGGGCAATTATTCGCAGTAAGTCTCCAGGTTTTAGGGGCGGTGGTAAGATTTTGGCTGGCATGAAAAAAGTTAGGAGTGAAAAGTATAATATTAACAACGCTGCAACTGTGTTAACAACACAACAACTTCATCAATTGCCTGTCGCACAACTGTTGCAGACTGATCCGACTGATTGACAATAATACTAAAAACTAGCGGCTCATACTTCGGCGCATTCATATATCCAGATAGAGAAACTACACCAGTTAATGTCCCTGTTTTTGCTTCCACAATACCCTCAGCAGGTGTATCTTGAAAGCGGCCTTTCAAAGTTCCACTTTTACCAGCCACGGGTAAAGATGCGCGATATATATATGCTGCTGGAGTTCTTGCAATTCCCCGCAAAGTTTGTACAAAAGCTTCTGGTGTTACTAAGTTACGACGTGATAAACCCGAACCATCCACTAAAATATAATTTGCTGGATCGACCCCCAATTTAGTTAAACTTGCTTTGACAACTTCTAAACCGACATCAGCACTAGTCTGATTTTTCAGTCTGGTTTTTTTCACAGCTAATGCTCTCAGCAATGCTTCAGCATAAAGATTATTACTATTTTGAAGAGTTTCCATTAATAATTCTGATAAAGGTGGCGACTCGACAAATGCTATTTCCTGTTGATTCACACCACCATTTACTACTAATGTTTGTCCCAGGGTAATTTTTTCTGTCGCCAAAGCAGTACGGAAGCGCCGTAAGAAGTAATAATTAGGATCGACTACAGGCAAATCTATTAAAGAGGGTTCGGAATTAGTTGTCAGTTGTCCTTGAATTCGTAATCCTGTTCCTGATAATTCGCGGGTAACATTGACATAGCTTGGTTGATTTTGAGGAACCGTTACTGACTGATTAATTATCCGCCACTGTTTCGCTTCGCCAGCATCAATCCACACGACTTGTAAAGATTTACCTACAGCCTGTGGTACAAGTTTGAAGCTAAAAATATTTTGATTCAGAATAAAGCTGCTGACTGGTGCGCCATCATTTGATTGCACATCTTCCCATTGCCAGGTGGGATTAACAATATCACCTTGAATATAACTATCATCAGCTATCAATCGCTGAATTTGGGTAATACCTTTCTGTTTTAACTGCTGTGCTAATGTTTGCAGTTGAGTATCACTTAAGCTAGGATCTCCCCTACCGACTACACGTAAAACACCATTGCCATTTTGATAAATAGAGGTGCGAATCCGAAAATTAGCACCCAATTCCTGCAATGCAGCTGCTGTTGTCAGCAATTTGAGGTTAGATGCGGGAGTAAAATATTTCTGAGCATCTCGACTGTAAATAGTTGGTCCCGTTGACAGGGGTTGTATCAAAATTCCCCAGCGCACCCGACTAAATAAGGGACGATTGATTACAGCATCTATAGCTGTTCCCAGTTGGTTAGAACAAATTGATTTTGTAGCAGTTGTTGGCGCAACAGGGGTTTGGGCTTTAGCTGCTGGCTGGGTAACACCAATTTGAGTACCCAGAAACAGCAGCATCAAGCTAAGAGAAGTTTTCCTAGTCATCAAATAGTTATTAAAACTACTTGATGATAATACCTTACTTCGACGGGAGTAAATTAATACTCTTATTCCTCTTCTTCTTCTTCTTCCTCGTCTTCCTCTTCCCCGAACACTGCGTCTATAAGTTCTTGTGCGCGTTCGTCTGAAATCTTTAAGGCTTCCTGAAGTTCAGAGATATAATCTTGTTCGCTTTCGGGTACTTCTTCGTCAATCCCTACTACTAAGATAGCTGTGATGTATGCAGCTTCACGATAACCTTTATTTGGTAAGGATTCGATGGATTGGGCGATTAAATCTTCCGGTTCTTCTTCTTCAATCAAGCTAACGACTTTTTCGGTCAATTCTTCAAAGTCTTCTTCAGAGTATTCTTCAAATAAGTCAACCCGACTGAGAAATTCACTTAAAGCATATTCTTCTGTGGAAGAAATACCTTCACCATCAGCTGCTGCGGAAAACAATCCAAGGATTGCGATCGCAACTTCTGGTTCTAGAGCAACTGAACTAACACTACGGCCTTTAGGCAACTTGCGTTTAGACATAATTATCCTCTAAAAGTTACGTGATATTTCAGGAAGTAATACCTTACGGTCTGTAATGCTTCCTCGATTTATGATTCCCAAAATAATGCGGAAATATACATTGGGATAAATCTTTTTTTCATAAAAAATACACAGAGAATATATTCATCTGCGTATAAAAACGGTTAGATTGCCTTGAGCGATGAGGTTTTTAGTACTTGTATATACTACGTAGCATAAAGGGATAGGTAGTGAAGATAATTATTATACCAGTGGGTTAAGTAAGATTTAACATCTTAAATTTGAGTCTAAAATAAAGAATTATTTAGGAGGAATCAATCGTCATGACTGTGATAGTTGCGAAGTGGACGATTGACGAATATCACCGCATGATTGACGCTGGCATTTTGAGCGATCGCAAAGTTGAACTACTTAAAGGAGAAATTGTCGAAATGTCTCCAGAAGGGGAACCTCACGCTTATAGTAGTGGTGAAGCTGGTGACTATCTAGCAAAGTTATTGGCTGGATGCGCTAAAATTCGTCATGCTAAACCAATTACTCTACCCAACAACTCGGAACCCGAACCAGATATTGCCATTGTCCAACTTTTAGGACGCGAATATCGACAGCATCATCCCTATCCCGAAAATATTTTCTGGTTGATTGAGTACGCTAACTCTAGTTTAGAAAAAGACTTAGAGACAAAAAGCAAAATCTATGCAGAAACAGGTATTTTAGAATATTGGGTTGTCAATCTAAAAAGGTTACATCTGATGGTGTTTCGAGAAATATTAGATGGAGAATATGCGACAAAACAGACATTAACTGGGGGAATAATTCAACCGCTTGCATTCCCAGATGTTTCTGTTGCAGTGGAACAAATTATTAACAGCTAAGATACAGCAGAATTCAGAAATCAGAATTCAGAATTCAGGAGTAAAACACGGTTTATAGCTGCCTTTGGGACTTAGCTTGTGTACCTCACCAACTTTAAATCTGCTGTAATTTACAGTCTTTTTTATGCAGAGACACGATTTTACTCGCATCTCTACAACTTATTTTCATGAGTTTTATTCTGCGTTCACAAATTCCAAATATCCATTGCTAAGTTCTTTAACTGCCAAATCATAAAATTGCTTACCATGTTCTGGCGTGGCTAAAGCCGGATTTGATCCCATACGTCCATCTGGATAACGCACTCGAAAGTCAGCTGCACCATAAATCTTGTGTCCGCTTGCAACTTCTAATGAAAGGGGTGCTTGCTTAATCGCCTCTGGATAAACGTATTGAGTCAGGGCTACTTCACTTGGCGTTGCATGAGAACCTTCTTGATCCCCATATAATTCTTTAGCTAGTTTATATACAGAACCGCACATAAACCAGTTTGCCACTTGACATTGCACCTGTTGAGCATTACCAATCTGCAAATCTTCTAAATGAGCGTAAGTTTCTGAAAAAGCAGCTTTGAGGGTAGCGATATTCCCACCATGTCCGTTAATAAAGTAGAACTTGCTAAAACCAGCTTTGGCTAAACAAGTTACATAATCTCGCACTACTTGAATTAAAGTGCTGGGACGCAGACTGATTGAGCCAGGAAAAGCGGTATGGTGTAGTGCCATGCCCACATTGATTGTAGGGCCGACGATCGCTTGAGTTGCATCACCCACACCACGAGCGATCGCTTCTGCACAAATAGCATCAGTGCCAATTAATCCCGTTGGCCCATGTTGTTCTGTGGAACCAATAGGGAAAATAATCCCCTTTGACTGCTGTAAATAAGCTTCGACTTCTTGCCAAGTACTTAAATGCAGTAACATTGTTAATGATTTTCCTCAATAAAATTGCGGTGGAAGAAAACCTTTTTCTGGTAAACTCCCAATAATATGATTATGAACTCTCTGGATTTTTTGCGCTGCGATCGCACAATATCCCCGACTTCGTAAAAGTTGCCGGGGATCTTTGTTTACTGCCAAACTTGCAGAGAATTAGACTATCTATTTCTATTTTGAATAATCATTTTGACTAATCAAAGTAATAATGCTTCTTTACGTACCTTAGAATTTCCCATGTGCAGGACATACCAGGAGGGAAAATCACTAAATCGCCCTGGCCCATTTGCACTGGTTGTCCGCCATTAGGAGTAACAATTACGTCACCTTCCAAAAAATAGCAAGTTTCTTGAGAATCATAAGTCCAAGGGAATTTTGAAACTTCCTTTTTCCAAATTTCCCATTTAAATACACCTAATTCATTGAGATACTCTTGTCTGGGCTGATGCTCAATTTTAATTTCCATATTGTGTTTTATCTAGTTATATTCAGCAGTAAGATTGAATATCTTCTCCACACTGATCTACTAGATAACACAAAGCGCGAAAACGCAAGTAGACAAGTTCGTTATAAAGCGGATTCAGTTTGCACATTGGCGGAATATGGGCTATTTTGCGACCAAAAAGCATGATATCACGCTCGAATGGACACTGGGCAGGAATTAGTTTAGCAATAAATTTGGCTAATTTCCGATTCTGAATCTCAACTTTATCGAGCCATTGACGTAATGGTTGCAGTAAATCTAGTTTAGGTTGAACAAATTGCTTTTCACTACCTGTTTGATTCTTGTCTTCTAAAGGTTTAATAAAAGCAGACAGAAAAATACGCTGATTCTGTGTTTTAAGCATAGTTTTAGGCAAGGTTTTCCTTGTGTAGATGAACTATTTGCCGATTGAGAATATCATCATGTAATATGTTTGGTCAATTTGCACTGTGCTTGTAGATTAAGAAGCAAAGTAAGCATAATGCAAACAAATTTACATACATCTTTGGGAAGGGAAATGGTTTAACTAATTGTTATTTAAACCCACCAAATCACGAAGAACTGTCCCGTTAAATACAAAATAACAAAGAAAATATAAAAATGGCATTTCTTTAACTTATGGATTTTTAATCTTAAAGATAGCAATCTTATATATTAAATATAAATGCCTGGTTCGGAAACTGACTAGTATCTAGAGATGTAGTTTATGGCACACAAACACAGTCTTGTTCTGACCCCATATACATTTCGCTAGGATTAGCCCCTAATATCTCTCGATTTTAGGGTATTGAATATCCATAATTTTGTCTGATATACTACACAAGCTAACCTAGAAATTATCTAATAAGTAGCAATAAATCCTTTGATAAGTCAAAACTAATATTAGGAATAATACAAGGGCAAGGGGCACTTGTACTGAGCAATTCTACAGACTAACTGTGAGATTTTACCGTTGGCGTGGTTACAGAGCTTAGTCTAAATGTAGCCTCTTGTAAAGAAGTATTGGTTATTTTCCCTACTCCCCGATTATGAAAAACTTATTATTTAAAATATCTTAATCCAGTATTAGCCTGATATTTTTCTGAATATTAGTACTTTGAGGGCTAGGCTGTGGATTGACAGGCACTGTTTGAGGTGGCGGTGCAGAGACTACAGTCGGTTGAGTCAAGAGGGGTTGCGTCGGTGGAATTGGATTTGCTATGCTCTGTAAAGCATCCAGCATTGCTCTGGCTGTAAAGTAGCGATCGCGCGGATGATAAGCGATCGCCCGATCGATTATTCTTGCCATAATTGGGCTAACATCAGTGGCATACTGTCGCCAGACAATTTCACCCGTTTGGGAATCGGTTTCTAGTTGTTGCGCCTGTTTACCAGTCAGCAAATAAATTACCGTCATTCCTAAACTGTATAAATCACTAGAATAAACTGGTCTACCTGCGGCTTGTTCGCTCGGCATATAGCCAGGTGTACCAATCACAATCGAACTGGTAGGATTGCCTTGAGAATTTACTACTGTTCCCATTGACTCCCGCACAGCACCAAAATCAATAAGCACTGGTTTACCATCCCGATGACGCACAATAATGTTATCCGGCTTAATATCACGGTGAACGATATGCTTAGAGTGAACGTAATCCAGGACAGGTAATAAATTCATGAATAATTCCTGAACAGCGCCTTCACTAAATAGCCCCTGGATCTGGACTTTTCCAGTTAAAGTATCGCCTTCCACCCATTCTTGAACTAAGTAAAATTGTCCACCTGAACAGAAGTAGGCATATAATGCCGGAATTTGGTCATTTGCGCCGCCAAGTTCTTCTAAAATAGCTGCTTCGCGTTGAAACCTCTCTTGCACTAACTGGTAAATTTGGGGATTGTTGTGAATAGGTCTTAGCTGTTTAACCACACAAGGGCGCTTTGAAGGCATATAGCCCATATTCCGCACTTCAGAATGTAGTATAAAATGCTATATAATTCCTCT
>NZ_JABXKI010000074.1 GCF_017115095.1 Nostoc sp. NMS4
ATAGGCATGAAATTTAAATTATTTTAACTTTTACCATAAAAGTAGCGCAAGAGCCAATCATTTTTATGATGAATTTCTCAAGGCTTTGTTTTTTGAAAGCTTTGCTAAACCTGAGAGTGACCGCGATTTATCTGTTCAAGAATTGGTAGGAAAGGTTAAATACCTGAATGGTGGACTATTTCTCAAACATCATATTGAAGAGAAATATCAAATTACTATAGTTGATGAGGCGTTTGAGCAAGTTTTAGATTTGTTTGGGCGTTATTCTTGGAATTTAGATGATACGCCGGAAGGTAAAGATGATGAGATAAATCCCGATGTTTTAGGATATATTTTCGAGAAATATATTAATCAAAAGGCTTTTGGGGCGTATTATACTAGACCGCAAATTACGGAATATCTTTGTGATAGAACTATTCACAAGTTAATTGTAGACCGGGTAAATGATTCGCTATCTGATCAGTATAAGCCATTTGAAGATATCAACGAACTTATTATCAAACTGGATACAAATGTTTGTCGTCTACTAATGGATGATATTCTTCCTAATTTATCAATTCTTGACCCAGCTTGCGGTTCTGGTGCTTTTCTTGTGGCGGCGATGAAGACGCTAATTCAAGTTTACAGCGCGGTGTTTGGGACAATTAAGTTGATGGGTGATGATACTCTTAAAAATAAGCTTGAGGAGATAGAAAATTCTCACCCGTCAATACCTTATTTTATCAAAAAACGGATTGTTTCTGATAACCTCTATGGTATAGATATCATGGAGGAAGCAACGGAAATTGCTAAACTGCGTCTTTTCTTAGCTTTAGTTTCTTCTGCTAACGATGTGGAAGAGTTAGAGCCATTACCTAATATTGATTTTAATATTATGGCGGGTAATTCGTTAATTGGATTAATTAAGGTAGATGATACGGCTTTTGATACAGTAGGAAATACTAAACAAGGTAATTTATTACAGCCTCTCATAGCAGATAATTACAAGGCTATTTTAGAAGAAAAGAATAAATCTATTGAACTTTACAAAAAACACGCTTTTATTCCTGGTGATGAAAAACTTCCTGGCGGAGAACTGGGAACGCATCAAGATGCAAGGTTGTTAAATTTACGTCAATCTATTGACAACCTTAATAAAGAATCACAAAAGAAGTTAAATATTTTGTTATTGGATGAATTTAGGCAAAAGCTGAGGATTCAATACGAAGAAGTTAAATTAACTGGAAAATCACAGAAACGTAAATTGGAGGTTAAGGATATTGCAGCTTTGAAGCCGTTTCATTGGGGTTATCATTTTGACAAGGTTTTAGAACGCGGTGGTTTTGATGCGATTATTACTAATCCACCTTGGGAAATATTTAAGCCTCAAGCTAAAGAGTTCTTTGCACAGCATAATGAACTGGTGACGAAGAACAAGATGGATATTAAGGATTTTGAGAAAGAACAGAATAAATTATTACAAAATCCCATAATTGCTAGTGCTTGGTTAGAATATCAAAGTCAATATCCTTATGTCAGTGCTTATTATCGTTCGTCTGAACAGTATAAAAATCAGATTTCTATTGTGAATGGTAAAAAAGCAGGTACGGATATTAATCTTTATAAGCTGTTTACAGAACAATGTTTTAATCTTTTGCGTTTAGGCGGTGAGTGTGGAATTGTAATTCCTAGCGGGATTTACACTGATTTGGGGACTAAGCAATTGCGGGAGATGTTGTTTAGTCAAACTAAAGTTACTGGGTTATTCTGTTTTGAGAATCGGAAGACAATTTTTGAAGAAGTTGATAGCCGTTTTAAGTTTGTTGTCCTAACTTTTGTTAAAGGTAGTACAACAACAGAATTTCCATCTGCATTTATGCGTCATGAGGTGCAGGAACTTCAACGGTTTCCTAGTCATGATAGCTTGCAGATTAGTATTGATATGGTGCGTCAACTTTCACCTGAGAGTTTAGGAATAGTTGAATTTACAAATAAATATGATTTGTTAATAGCAGAAAAAGTATCTAAATCTCCACTTTTAGGTGAAAAGCTCAATGAAAGTTGGAACATTAGCCTACAAAGTGAATTTCACATGACTAATGATAGTTATCTTTTTCAACAAGAACTAAAACAAAAAATGTTGCCTTTATATGAAGGTAAGATGATTCACCAATTTAATCATCAGTTTGATAAACCCCGGTACTGGATTGTGGAGAAAGAGGGAAGATTAGCTGTACTTGGACGCAAAGAAGACAAATATAAAAAGCTTGACTATCAAGATTACCGACTTGGCTTTCGTAAAATTGCAAGTAGTACAAATGCAAGGACAATGATTTCGACAATCATTCCTCCAAACTTTCATTCAGAAAGTTTTCAATCTGTTCGCACATACGATAATGAGGAAAACCGTCAAATCAGTTATGATGTGATGTTTTATCTTTGCGGAGTTTGGAACAGCTTTATTTTAGATTATTTATTACGTCTAAGAGTAACTGCCAATGTAAATTTCTTCTATGTCTACCAATTACCAGTCCCACGTTTAACAAAAAACGATCGCAACTTCAACGATATTGTACAACGCGCCGCCAAACTCATCTGCACCACACCAGAATTTGACGAACTCGCGCAAGAAGTCGGTTTAGGTTCCCATCAACAAGGCGTTACCGACGAAGCAGAACGCGCTAAACTCCGCGCTGAACTCGATGGAATGGTTGCACACCTCTACGGTTTAACGGAAGATGAGTTTAGTTACATCCTCACTACCTTTCCGATTGTCAATGCAACGGTTAAAGATGCAGCATTGTCAGCTTACCGTAACTTTGGTTTTACCCCACCCTAACCCTCCCCTTGTAAAGGGGAGGGAACTAGATTTTCAGGTTTCCCCCCTTTCTAAGGGGGGATTAAGGGGGGTAATTTGACTTGCGTGTACAACGTAGCCTTTAGTCTATTGCATACAAGCGATCGCTATATTTATTGTCTTAAACCATAAAAACTAAGCATATTATTTGCAAATTACTAAAATTCTTAGCTTTAAATTTATAATTGAGATGTTTTTTGATGCACATTAAAAATTATAATTTCTTAAGAATTAATTTTAAATACACCGTTGACCTGTAATATTACTATGTTTCGTTAAAATGGAATTGCTGCTATAAATAGAACAATGCATTTAAATAAACTCTAATAAATTACTATAAAAATCCGGCAGCATTGACCTATATCGTAATTTTAGAACCGTGCAAATTCATCCTCACTCAAAATTGAACCAAAACCACAATCGCCGTGAACAAGGTTTGCAAAATTTGCTCGATCGCCTTGTTAAAAAAATGCAGCGCGATGAGTTAGTGCGGCAAACAACCAATCAACTCAGAGAATCGCTTCAGGTTGATCGGGTAGTGCTGTATTATTTTTACGGGCAGTGGGAAGGACAGGTGACTTTTGAATCTTTGAGTTCTAAAGAATTTTCAATACTGGGTTCCACTGGCCCAGATGATTGTTTTAATAACAAGTATGCTGCTTTATACTTAGCAGGACGGGTAAGAGCGATCGCTGATATTGAATTAGAGCCAATCGAATCTTGTCACCGAGATTTTCTTTCTAGTATGCAAGTTCGCGCTAACCTAGTTGTACCAATTTTGATACCTAGAGGATTATGGGGATTACTAGCAGCACATCACTGTCAAGGTCCTCATAATTGGTCGCCATTAGATATAGAAATGATGCAAACAGCAGCCCAAACTCTCGCAACAGACCCTAATATTTTGGAAAGTTAAAATAATTCGTAATGGGTTAGGCCTCACTCGTTGCTGTCAACTTAAGCTATAAATGGCTTATTTGTTGGCTTCCTTACCCACCTTGAACTAAAGTTCAAGGCTAACAGTTAAAGTCATCTAAAGATGACTAAGGATTTTTAGGGATATATTTAGTCATCTTCTCTAAAGATGACTAAGGATTTTTGGGGATATTGAGTCATCTTCAGATGACTTTTGCTATTAGCAAGGAACTTCAGTTCCTTGCGGGACATGAGTTTTACCTTAAGTTGACACCAATGCGTCCGGCTACGCTAACTTAATTGAAAGGGCGGCAGAAACCGTGTCTACACAGGCAATGAGTTTAAAACCCTCAATTTAATTTTTCTAATCAGGAGAAAAAACTGTGAAATTTGGTTACACGGTTATCTGGGTAGACGATGTAGTTAAAACAGTTGAGTTTTACGAAAAAGCATTTGGTTTAGTTCGTCGCACTCTCCAAGATAAAGGACAATCTATCTGGGCGGAAATCGAAACCGGAAACACCACATTAGCTTTCTCTTCCACTAGCGAAGCCCAAAAGCTATTTCCTGGCGGCTTTCATGCTAACGATGCTACACAACCACCGGCATTAATCCAAATATCATTTATCACTCCTGATGTTGGCGGTGCTTATATGAGGGCAATAGGAGCAGGTGCAAAAGCATTAGATGCTCCTAAAGCTCAGGCTGGAGGACAAACAATTGCTCGCGTCCGCGATCTTAATGGCGTGTTAGTGTCGTTAGTAAGTGGATAATAGCGATCGCCTTTTAGCAAGACGCAACCCACAAGGGTAAATTACGATGCTGCGTTTTTTGGCTGACGAGAACTTTAACACTTTTCCCTCACCCCCAGCCCCTCTCCCAAAGATGGGAGAGGGGAGACATAATTCTAGTTCCCCTTCTCCCATCTTTGGGAGAAGGGGTTAGGGGATGAGGGCTATCAAGGTTTTTGCATATTTGGGATGCTCCCGACAAGTCCGGTTTTTGCCTTTGCGTTGATGATTGGAGGTGAGTAAGTAGGCTGATAGCGATCGCTTGGGCAAAAATCAACACTTACTTCTTAACAATAAAATTATGGTTAGGTGATTTCTGATTAAAAAATACCTCTGTTGTCCAAACCAACGGCTATGGTAAATTTATTACTAGAATTCACCTTAGTATCCTCGCATAAATCTCTTAAATACCTCCGATAACTTAAAATGGGTTCCCAATTAGGGATACCTGATTTGATATTTTCATTCTGGAATAACCAATAGGCTCTATCATAAACAGGATTTTGATACATGACACAACAAATAATTCGTGAAGCACCTGCTCCCGATCCGTTAGAAGGTCAACAGACAAACTCATTCTTTTACGTCCCTGCGCCTAATGAGCCTATTCTCAATGTCAACAATATTCAAGGCAACATTCTAGGCGGGTTTAATAAAGACTATCAAGCCCTCTTATTCCTTGAAATTGAAAATCCAAATGCCTTTAAGCAGTGGCTGAAATCACAGATCGACTTCATTGCAACCGCCTCAGAAGTGATTGCCTTCAACCGCTTATTTAAATCCGCCAGACTACGGCGAGGCCGCGAAGGCGCTGTTAAGGCAACCTGGGTCAATATTGCTTTCTCCTTTGAAGGGCTGAAAAAACTAACCAATGATGCCGACTCATTTACAGATGAAGCCTTTAAAGCTGGACTAGCAGCACGCGCTACCCAATTGAAAGACCCCGTAGACAAGGATAATAAGCCTATTGGTTGGGTCGTGGGTGGGCCGGATAATGGCAAAGCTGATGTAGTTTTCATCATTGCCAGTGACCAACGCTCGGACTTGCTGGCAGAAGTTTCGCGGATCTTAGAAAGCATTGTGTTATTTACAGATGAGGAAGGCAAGCTTAAGAGCAGTGGAGCCAGAATTACTTTCTTAGAAGAAGGAGCCAATTTACCGGAACCCCTTTCTGGACATGAACATTTTGGTAACTTGGATGGAATATCACAACCTGGTATTCGTGGCCGGGTTGGTGAAAATCCGAAAGACCTTCTCACTCCTCGGCAGAACCCAGAGAATAAAAATCAAGGCAAACCAGGACAGGATCTTTTGTGGCCAGGAGAGTTTGTTTTTGGCTACGAAGGTCAGAAGGCTGATGCTAAAAAGTTGGAAGATAGCAAAGGTCAGGTTGTCTCGGCAGGACTACACTGGGCAAATGATGGCTCTTATCTTGTATTCCGCCGATTACGCCAAGATGTATACAAGTTCCACCATTTTTTGAGCGAAGAAGCTGCCAAACTGAATACTGACCCCAGAAAGGTAAGCGCAAAGCTGATTGGTCGCTGGCCTAGTGGCGCTCCCACTGTCCGCACCCCTGAAAAAGATGCCCCAAGTTTGGGTAATGATGACACTGCTAACAATGATTTTGAATTCAACGGTGACGATCCACCGGAGAATTCTTTCTTCAAAAACGATGTAGTTCCACCTTCTGACGATGCAACAGGTCTTCGCTGCCCGTTTATTGCCCATACTCGCAAGACTTATCCACGTAATGACAAAACACCAGGCGGCAAAGTCTCTGGTTCCGAAGAAATTGATATCGATCGCAGTGAAGTAACTACTCAAACACACCGCTTACTCCGTCGCGGTATTCCTTATGGGCCAGTGTCTCCTTCGACACCGAACAATCCCTTAAAAGATGAGAAGTTTGTCGATCGCGGTCTTCACTTTTTGGCTTATCAGACCTCGATTGTAGACCAGTTTGAGTTTGTCACTAAGTTCTGGGCTAACAATCCCGACTTCAGTGAGGAAGCTGCTACTGGTCATGAGTTTGAAGGTAAATTAACTCTTGGTCACGATCCAATTATTGGTCAAAGTGAAAATAACAAACCAGGTGGCGATCGCACGCGCAAGTTCTTTGTCCACCTTGATGATGACCAAGGTGAATCTAAAACTAAAGAGTTAACTGCACCTGAAGATTGGGTAATTCCGACTGGTGGCGGCTACTTCTTTGCACCCTCGATTTCTGCTTTGAAAGAAGTATTGACAAAATAATGATTTTAGGTATACAGGGATAGCAGCTTTTTGTGGCGATCGCATTCCTCCCCTGCAAACTTCCCAAGTTTTGTCTGTCAATCAATGCCAGCGCTGATGCCACAGTGCCGATATTATAGGGTTTGTAGACCTTTAGCAAAATTATGAATTATGAATTTTGTTTTGCATTATTCATAATTCATTTATTTTTCTCTATTCCCTAATCTCAAACCGGAAATTTTATGGATTCAAATCCAGCATTGTGTGCTGCGATCGCTAATCACATTACCACTACTCCCCAACAACGAATTACTTTCGCCGAATTCATGGATCTGGTATTATACCACCCTGAACACGGCTACTATTCTAGTGATGCAGTCAAAATTGGCTTTCAGGGTGGTGATTTTTTCACCTCACCTAATCTCTGCCCAGACTTTGGCGAGTTACTTGCAGAACAATTTTTGCAAATGTGGGAGATTTTAGGAAAACCTGTAACCTTTTCTTTGGTAGAAATGGGAGCAGGTCAAGGATTGCTAGCTTTGCATATCCTTAAATATCATCAACTACACTACCCAGATTTTTTTACCGCCCTAGAGTACATCATTGTTGAAAAGTCCCCAACTTTAAGACAAGAACAGCAGCAACGCTTACAAGATTTCCCTGTGCGTTGGTGCAATTTCGAGGAGATACCACCAAATGCGATCGTCGGTTGCTTTTTTTCCAACGAGTTAGTAGATGCGTTTCCCGTCCATCAATTCATCCTAGAAACGGGAGAATTCCGAGAAATTTATGTAACCACAGATAGTAATGAGAAAGAAACCTGCCCATCATTTATAGAAGTCACAGGGGAACCGTCAACGCCCCAACTAACTGAATATTTGGATTTACTGGAAATCGACTTGACACAAAGTACATATTCTGATGGCTACCGTAGTGAAATTAATTTAGCAGCTCTCGACTGGTTGAGTATAGTAGCAGACCGCTTGCAGCTTGGCTATGTGTTAACAATTGATTATGGCTACCCCGCCAGTCGTTACTATAATCCCAGGCGATCGCAGGGAACGCTACAGTGTTATTACCATCATCGTTTCCATGACAACCCTTATATTAATATTGGGCGACAAGATATCACTGCCCATGTTGACTTTACGGCTTTGGAACGCTGGGGTCAGAAGTACAATTTAAAGAATATTGGTTTTATCCAGCAGGGATTATTTTTGATGGCGTTAGGATTAGGCGATCGCATTGCAGCCCTTTCTTATCAACAACAACCTCTCTCGCAGTTACTAAAGCATCGAGACGCACTACACCAACTTCTAGATCCCACAGGACTCGGCGGCTTTGGAGTCTTAATTCAGAGCAAAGGTTTGGACAACACAGAAATCTCTCAACCATTAAAAGGATTGACCCTGCCAGAGTAAGCGTAAAGAAAGAAAAGTTAAAACTCTATTTAAGAATGCAGTATTAGTCTTATTTGGACTAGCATAACAGTGATTACTGTAAAGTTAAACACACTACCAAAGTAATAATTATGTCCACTCATGACCTGTTAATGCTAGCAACACTACTTACCCCTGGTATATTACTTTCAGTGATAATTATGTTAACTTTTGCTGCTGGTGGTTGATTGCCAGAATTAGGAAGTAGGAAAACTGGAATTTAGGATTGTATCTTAAATCTCAAATAACTACTTCCCAGCTAATTTGAATCAATGCAAATGCGATGTCTGATGAATTGCGATCCTCATTCACTTTTGGGAGAAGACTCGCTATCGGTAACGCTGTATTAAAGGAACATAAAAAATGAAGGTGGCATTTCTGGGAACTGGACTGATGGGACTACCAATGGCTCAAAGGTTATTAGCGGCAGATATACAGCTAGTTGCCTACAATCGTACCCCAGAAAAATTAGCACCACTACAAGCATCTGGGGCTGAAATTGCTACACATCCCCGCCATGCCATTCGTGCTGCTGAGTGCGTAATCCTCATGCTTACTAATGCCCCGGCTATTTATAATGTGTTACTTTCAGATACTGCTTGGCAAACTTTGGAAGGGCGTACAATTATCCAAATGGGAACAATTACTCCCACAGAAAGCCAGGAAATTAGAGATGCAGTAGTGGCGGGTGGTGGTGAGTATTTGGAAGCGCCGGTATTAGGGAGTATCCCAGAAGCAAAAGCTGGCAAGTTGAATGTTATGGTAGGGGCGGAGCCAGAACAATACGAACGCCACTTGAAGTTACTCCAAAATTTTGGGACAAAACCTTTACTTATCGGGCCGGTGGGATCTGCGGCGGCGCTTAAATTGGCACTAAATCAACTAATAGCTTCTCTAACAACTAGCTTTGCTTTGAGTCTAGCTTTTGTCCAGCGTCAAGGTGTCGATGTAGATGTGTTTATGCAAATCTTGCGCGACAGTCCACTCTACGCGCCTACCTTTGACAAAAAGCTACAACGGATGTTAGATGGCAATTATGCCGATCCCAATTTCCCCACAAAACACTTGCTTAAAGATACAGAATTGTTTATCTCAGAAGCGAAATCTCAGAATTTGGATCTCAGCAGTATTAAAGGAGTGCGGCAAATCTTGCAAACAGCCGTAAAAATGTCATTTGCTGATGATGATTACTCATCATTATTTTCAGTCATTAAGGAATGGGGAGAAGCGATCGGGGAATAAAAAGTTTAAGCTTTTAGATCAATACGCTTGGGTTAAGGACAAGACTTACCCAAAATTAAGAAAAAACGAACCACAAAGGGCGCATTCGCGCAGCGTCTCGTCAGAGAAGGACACAAAGAGAAGAAAGGAATCCTTAATTAAACCGCAATACGCTTGGGTTAGCGCCAAAAACTTTCAGGACTTACGCAAAAACTCTCTGAAACTCTTATTCCTTTGCGTCCTTTGCGGTTAGTTAAAAAAATTGACTTGAACAAATTAGTTTTAGCCTTAACTGAACTGTATTGGCTTTTAGATATTGTCTCATTCCCAGTCTGCCCAGAGGCTGGAAACGAGATTTTAAAGAAAATTGCTGTAATAGACGATCGCTATCACTGACCATTAATAGTAGTTGATGGGGGAAATGGTAGAGATTCAGGCGTAGACGAAGGCTGAGGTTCAGGTTGAGGATTGAGAAAATCTTGCCAGGTCTTAATTTGCTCTTGCGCTGCACTATAAGCAGCACTACCGCGTGGAATCGATTTGGCAATGTCAATGCCTCTGGCAATATCAGACTGACCTTGAGTGCGTGCTATTTCTAACAATTGCTGACTCCATTGGTCGATAGCCTGATTCGCATCCATACGTAAGATGCTATTGTTTGAAACTCGATCCGCCAGTCGTATTGCTTCAACCAAGGCTTCTGGAGTGCCAGCCGCCCCTACTTCCTGGGCTTTTTTCCAGTCTTCTTTAGTGCGGATTTGCCCTTCCCAGTCATTTATCGCAGTTTGTGCTTCTTGTGAAAGCGCCCTTCCCGATGAGGCAATTTGTTGAGCTGTACTAATGGCGGCGGTGAGATTTCCACTTTGGGCTAGTTCTTGTGCTTGATCCAAGTAAGGTTGGTCTTGAATTCGCTGGATTTTTCCTACCCAAGTACGAATTTTTTTGCGTGCTTCTGGATATAATGCCCGACCTCTACGAATTTCGCTGGCCTGGGCGATCGCAGCTTGCAAAGAGTTAATATCCTCGAATAGTGCGATCTGTTCGGCACGATCTAAGTAAGGTTGGTCTTCAATTGTCTCTACTTGGGCATTCCAGCGACCTATCTCTTGCCTAGCTTCTGTGCCTCTAGGATTACTAGCAGGGATTAGTTCTACTTGGGCGATCGCGGCTGTTAAATTCGGGACTGTTCCCTGGCTAGCCAATATTCTCGCTTTTTCCAGATGGGCAACATCTTCAATTTCCAACTGCCAACGAGCAATTAGTTGCTGTGCTTCGTTATACACTGGTCTGGAAGGATCGATTTGTTGTGCTTGAGCGATCGCTGCCTCTAAACTAGAAACACTACCAAGCCAAGCACTCCTTTTTGCGTCCGCTATGGCGATAAAGTCATCTGTTTCGCCTTGTAGTTTCGCGCTTTCTGGTATTTGCCTAGCAATGTTCAGCGCTTCATCGGCATCCTGTTTATCTAGTTTCGCCTGTGCCAATTCCAACATTTTTCGTCCAAATGCTGGTATCGCTTCCTGAGATTTTTGGTATAGGTAACTTTCCTGCCCAATGGACTCGGCTAACTTGATCGCTTCTAGGATGTTATCAACTACTTTGCTGCTTGCTAAATTTTCGGCTTTTCCTAACTTATCGCCATCTTCTCGGGCTGTGGCAATTAGACGATTCAATTGGTCGTATTTAGTACCCGCCCAGTATTGATTGTCTACGCGGAGCATTTTAGCGGATAACATGAATGCCGATTGCCAGTGCCGTTCCTTGACTTCGGCGATCGCACCGTTGTATGTGGCTTCAGCTTTTGACCAAATTGTTTGCCATTTGTCAATTTGCTCATCGACTAATTTATAAGCTGCCACATCTTCGGGTATTTTCTTCGCAGTGGCGATCGCTTCTTCTAAATTCCCAGTTTGGAAACTTTGATCGGCTAGCTTCAAAATATCCCGCGACCATTCTTCAATGAAACGATCGATTTCTCCATGCAACGGGTGATTTTGTGGTAGTTGCTTCACCAGAGCGATCGCTTGCAATAGGTCGTTCACAGTCTGCTTAGAAGCCGCCAACTGAGCGCAATGTAGCCGCACAGAAGCACTAGCTAGCGGCCAGAAAATCGAGGGGCAATTAGGAGCAGCTGGCAACTTAAACAGTATTGCCATTGCCAAGAATCCTACACTGCCGGGAATCAACATTAGTAGTACTAGCCACAATGTCCAGCTTTTCATCCAGCGTGGCCATTTCCCAGAATTATTACTGAGTTGGGTAGTTTCTTTTGAATTACTATTTATAGGTAATCCTTTCTTATGGTTTTTTTTTCGCCGCTTCACTGACTTGGAGGTAGAACCAGTAGCTGGGGTATCAAATGGCTGAGTTTCACCGAATTGTTCTGTTCGGGATAATCTTTTGTTTTGATCTGGCTCTCTTCCACTGGCTGAAGACCAACTGTCTGGAATATCCCGCTCTGTCATCTCTCACACCAAAATAATTGAATAGCGCTCTGTTTTAGGTCGATAATTCCATTGTTGACATAGTAACTTTCTCATCATTAAAAAGCTACTTTTTTGATTATCTCTCTCCACAGAGTACCATTATCAATCTCAAAAATCAGTGCTATTTTATACTTTATCCTGAAACAGAAGATTCAGCTTGCAAATCGGCAATTAGTTGAGCTAACTCGTCGCTACTTGCTTGGTAAACGTTGCCGCAAAATTCGCAAGTTGCTTCAGCACCATCATCTTTAACAATCATATCTTGCAGTTCAGCTTCTCCCAAAATCTTCAGTGCCCCCAAAACGCGATCGAAAGAACAACCACAGTGGAAGCGCAGCATTTGCCGTTCTGAAAAGATTTCTAGCCCCATATCTCCCAACAATTCGTCAAAGATTTCCGGTAAGGTCTTCCCAGCTTGCAACAACGGCGTAAATCCTGCTAAACCAGCAACCCGTGATTCCAAAGTTTCCACTAGGGCTTCGTCTCTGGCGGCTTTGGGCAATATTTGTATCAGTAATCCTCCAGCCGCAGTTACTCCCTCGGCTCCCACGAACACACCCAAAACTAAAGCCGAAGGAGTTTGTTCGGAATTTACGAGATAATGAGCGACATCATCACCAATTTCGCCAGAAACTAGTTCTACCGTACTAGAGTAAGGATAACCATAACCGATATCCCGGACAACGTAGAGGTAGCCCCCACCCACCGCACCACCAACATCTAACTTACCTTTGGCATTGGGAGGCAATTCTACAGATGGATTTCCCACATATCCGCGTACCGTCCCATCTAAACCGGCATCTACCAAGATGCCACCCAAAGGCCCATCGCCCTTCACCCGAACATTGACTCTCGATCCAGTTCGCTTCATACTAGAAGCCATTAACAAGCCCGCCGTCATCGTCCGACCCAGTGCTGCCGTTGCCACATAAGAAAGCTTATGACGCCCCCGTGCTTCTTCTGTTAAACGTGTGGCGATCGCACCTACGGCACGAATTCCACCTTCGGCTGCTGTTGCACGAATTAACTGATCCGCCATGAATAACCTTACATTTCTTAACAAGTTCACTTTTTCTATTCTAAGTTCTCTGCTGCAAGAAAAGTAACGTAGTCGGGTGTTACACAAATAAACGGCTGTCATTGGTCATTGGTCATTAGTTATTTGCAAAGGACAAAGGACTAATGACTAATGACAAAAATTATTTGCAATATTAGAAATAGCGATGTCTTATCTTTAGGTAATCCGAAAAAAATGCTGGGTAATTTTCAACAAAGCCAACTGCGGATCGAAATCGAAGCATCTACAGAGGCAATTCGTGACAGTTTGCTGCATCCGGTACAACTAAAAAAATGGATCTTAGGGCAACGCTTTGCACCCGGAATGCCAGAAGAACTGCTTCCCGGATTCCAGTTTACAACCTGGACTGGGCCAGTAGCGATTCATCATCAAGTAAACGTTGTTAAATCCAACTGTCTCCGCTTAGTACTCAGTGGAGGTATTGACGGGTTCCACGAATGGTACTGGGGAGAAGGTTGGGTACAGTCCCGCTTGGAAGGAGTTTCAATTTTGCCCTTAAATTTGGGTCAAACTCTGAGTTTGTTGAGCTTGCGTCAGTTTTTGGCAACTCAAGAGCGTTAAATTGACTCAATGTGAAGGAATTGGGGATTGGTTATTTTTTGCGTACCCAGTCCCTGTTTCCCAGTCTTGCGAAGTGCAATTGTAAAGCAATTTATGCATCAGAAATAATACCTACAATAATTTTTACCAGCGTAGATAAATCTTCTGGAACTTGATAGCGTTTCTGGTCTTGAGTCAGCTGACGATTGCCACGATGGTAAACCCCAAAACGCCAGTCTTCACCAGTCGTAACTGCACCATATAGAAGTTCAGATGTGGATTTAGTCCATTGATCAAGTGCGACTAATTCAATAGCGAGTTGAGTAAATCCTCTAACTAAATCTGATTGTTTGGCTTCGATAACTAATAAATTTTGAGGTGCTGCAATATAGTAGTCAAGAGTCCCTTTCAGATAGTCGTTGACAGCAATAGAATATTCGATATTGAGTCTCTGATTAGTTAAATGGCATACTTCAAACAAAATTGGGCCAATTAAAGCTTCGCGTCTAGTAGTTTCATTAACTAAATCAATATGAGAGAAATTACGCCGAAGTTGCTGCTGTAAAAATTGGATGTCTAAAGTTTCTGATGATTCAGGTAATGTTAAATTTTTCCTTTCAACAGTGCAATTTAATTCGGCTAAAATATCATCAATCGTGAAAGGCAATTCAAAATATCGGCTGAAAGTATAAGATTCACCAACTTGAAGAATGCGGCGCGAACTCATAAAAAAACTAAGCCAGATTTATCCTCTTAATTTTATACAAACTTAGTCAACTAACTGCCAATTTAACAAATTCGGTGGGTTTAAGTCCCCCGATTCAATAAGAAGGCAAGTTTTGATGCCTCAGCTAAATCCCCGGACGCTCTCTACGAGACGCTAAAAGCGAACGCAGACTCGCTAACACAAAACTTACTTCCGTTAGCGTAGCGGTAGCGAGTCCGCGATAGCGAATCGTTAGCGACGCAGGAGTGTCGCGTCCTTCCGACTTCCGACTTGTTTAAACAATAGACCTCTTGCAAAAATCCTTGAATTACCCCTCCCCAACCCTCCCCTTGTGAAGGGGAGGGCGCAAGATTTCAAGTTTCCCCCCTTTGATTAAGGGGGGTCTATTCGACTTATGCAAGAGGTCTAATGATTGTGTCTGTTAACGCGCCATGTTGTCCACTTCCTAGACTCATGGGAATTAGTTCTCCATTGACCAATTCATAACGCTTATCAGTGCCATCATCATATTTCAGGTATTCTTCAAAGGTTAGTTTTGGGGTGGTTATAGTCATTAGTTCCCCTTGCAAATTTTTACCTTGGTTTTATGACTAATACTGAACAATTAGCCTCTTCTACAACTTGACTGCTAACAGAGCGTTGAACAATTCGCTTCATCCCCATTAATCCCCGACTGCCAATTACGATCAAGTCAGTTTTGTAAATATTGGCAAGACGAATAATCTCTTCGGCAGGATCGCCAGTTACTAGTTCTAACTCACTTCTGACTAATAACTTTTCTTGATAGGATTGCAGTTGTTTTTCAATATGAAAATAAGAAAATGTTGGGGACTCTGGCTGAGGACGATCCGCAGGTAGTTCCATTTCTGACTCTGGCGTGGGAAAAACATGACAGAGAATAACCTTAGCGTCTTTTGAAAACGCCAAATCATCTAAAGTCTGAATTACTCGTTCTGAAATTTCCGAACCGTCCAGAGCTACCAAAATATTGTTTAGCACCACTCTTGTCTCCTAAAAAGTAGACTCCTTACAAACTAGCCGATAAGCCTAAAGCTCAGTCACTTCAGTGCTGAGATACAAGCGACTCGTGCGGTAATAAAGCGCATTGAATCCTTTTCCGATAAAATATTGTTAGTGGAAGGGTAATCAACTACTTTAAAAACCCGATTGCTACCTAACACGTAGACTCTGAACCTTGACAATTAAATCTATGCGGTTCTACTGCATTGTTCTAGTTTCCTCCTAGTAGTAGGTAAAAGATTTATAGAGACTAGACGACTCAGAATTTTGAAACAAATTGTTTCAATTAAACAGGACTTGCAGCAATGCAACTAGGGTAGGGCATACCCAAAGTTAACGCTTGGGGAGAATCCCACCTCTGGTCTAGATGCCGCAAGGACTCTAGGTTAAGTGGTTTCGTTGAACCAAGAATCTCAGTGGCTTTAGCCCTGAGAGTGTCAAATAAGTATCTAGCAAAATTAGTCGGCAGCGACACTAAACCAATTTTTTATTTGCCAACTTAGTTTATGTAGTTTATGTATTGAGGCTGCTTGCGTTGTAGCAACTGCTCTGGAGAGGCTTTTCACGAGTTTCTAGGAGAGGTTTTTCCTCTCCCAGAAACTACCGTCGGCAATGCCCGACTTGTGGACGGATAAGAAAAAAATTAAGCATTCCAAATCACTCTTCTTGCTGAACTCGTCGTCGGACTGAATCAGCATGGGAAGGTAAACCCTCTGCTGTTGCTAGCACATCAATAGCACCAGCCACATTTTGCAGTGCGGTTTGGGAGTATTGAATAATACTGGAGTGTTTGAGGAAAGTTTCAACACCCAATGCCGAAGCATAGCGGGCAGCACCAGAAGTTGGCAAGGTATGGTTAGGGCCTGCCAAATAGTCTCCTACAGCTTCTGGTGTTGAGTAACCCAAAAAGATTGCCCCAGCGTGGCGAATCTGTGGTAGGAGTGCCCAAGGGTCTTTGACTTCTAATTCCAGATGTTCGGGGGCGAATTCATTTGAGAGTTCTGCTGCTGCTTGGAGCGATTCGACAACGATAATTAAACCGTAGTGAGCGATCGCTTTTTCTGTATCTATTCGCCGTGGATGATCCACTAGCTGTCTTTCTAAGGCTAATTGGACGTTTTTCGCCAAAGCCGCATCTGTGGTCAGCAAAATCGCTGCCGCCATTGGATCGTGTTCGGCTTGGGCTAGCAAGTCAGCAGCTACATGTACTGGATTTGCGGTTTCATCGGCAATCACCAGCACTTCGCTGGGGCCTGCCAAAGAATCAATACCGACGGTGCCATAGACAAGTTTTTTCGCTAGGGTTACATAAATATTACCAGGGCCAGTAATCACATCCACTTTCGGAATTGTTTCTGTACCATAGGCTAAAGCAGCGATCGCTTGTGCGCCCCCAATGCGATAAATTTCTTGCACCCCTGCTTCTTGGGCAGCTACCAAGACGGCTGGGTTGATAGCACCCCCTAGGCCTGGCGGTGTCACCATTACCACGTGGGGTACGGCAGCAACATGAGCCGGAATTGCATTCATCAGCACTGTACTGGGATAGGCGGCACGGCCACCAGGCACATACAACCCGGCTCGGTCTACCGGAGTGTAGCGTTTGCCTAGTACTACTTCATCGTCGCCAAAGTGTACCCAGCTTTTTGGGACTCGCTGACGATGAAACGCCTCAATTTGGCGGCTAGCTAGCCGAATTGCGCTCAACAATTCCTTTGATACCTGTTGATAGGCTGCATCCAGTTCCGAGCCTGTAACTCGGAGTTCTTCTGCTGTCAGAGTTTGTTTGTCAAATTCGGCTGTGTAATGCAATACAGCTTTATCGCCTTGGCGTTTCACTGCTTGCAAAACTTCCCGCACCGTTGCTTCTTTGTGAAGCACCTGTTCGTCATGGGTGCGATCGCAGATCCGTTGTAGTTCTGCTCTAACGTCTGCCTGCTGAGTAATGATTCGCAGCATGGAGTAAGGACAATGCCAAAATTATAATATTGCCACCTGAGATTTAGTATTGCTCTTGACCCACTGGGGTGTGCAAGCTGACTCTAATTCTCTTCTCTAGCTTAACCTGGATTTTTTTGATACTCTCAAGGCTAACACCCTATAGTTTGCTTGAGAAGGCGATTTAATTGCTCAACCCCACAAGCCTTAATGGGCTAGCGGCTGGAAGCAGGTGTGCCATTCCCACTACTTTACGCCCTTCCCCTGACTCCTTGCAGGGTGTAGATGGTGTATTTACACATCCAATTACCTGGATTTACAGAGGTAGGTCTGAGTATAAATTTTACTTAATTTCCCTAACCTTTAGTAATTAATCTGTGTACAGAGACGATATATCGCTTCTATACTTGAAATTACCTGAAATTTGGCTCTTTACAGTTCCTGCCCCTAAACAACACATCTGTTTTACGGACAAACAAATTTATATTATTTACCGGCGATCGCATTGCTTAATCAGGTTGTGATGAGTTAGGGTGACAGTTATTTAGACGTATTTTATTTTAACGCATTTCCTCAATTGACGGAAGACTGAATTGGGAAGTACACAGTTAATATTAAACTTATCGGTCTTCATTCATACCCAGTACCTAATTCCAAAAATTTTTTAGGAAATTATAACATTGGCAATTTGAATGCTATATTAGTAAGTCTAGTAGTGTGTGTACATAAATAATCGTATTTTTGGGATTGACTGTGGCGAATACAAAGTCTGCTCTTAAGCGTGCCGAAATCGCAGAACGTAACCGACTGCGTAATAAAGCTTACAAATCAGCAGTCAAGACGCTGATGAAGAAATACTTGAATGCTGTAGCTGCCTATACAGCTAATCCTACCCCAGAATTAAAACAAGAAGCGCAGGATCGTTTATCCGAGGCTTACGGCAAAATTGATAAGGCGATCAAACGGGGTGTTCTTCACCCGAATAATGGAGCAAGGAAAAAGTCAAGATTGGCTCACAGATTAAAACCACTCACACAAACAGCTGAGTAGTCATTGGTCATTTGTCCTTGGTCATTAGTCATTGGTAACAAAACAAACGACAAATGACAAAGGACAAACAAGAAAGGACAAAAGATGCAACTGATAGACACGCATGTACATCTCAACTTTGATAGTTTCCAGCCGGATTTAGCAACAGTGCGATCGCGGTGGAAAGAAGCAGGTGTAGTGCATCTAGTACATTCCTGTGTTCACCCAGAGGAGTTTTTCAGTATTCAATCCATAGCCCAAGAGTTTCCCGAAATCAGCTTTGCTGTGGGATTACACCCCTTAGATGCCGATAAATGGAACAACGAGACAGCCGAGAAAATTAAAACCTTAGCGAGTTCTGACTCGAATGTGGTAGCAATCGGGGAAATGGGGCTGGATTTTTACAAAGCTGATAACTACGAACAACAGTACATGGTATTCGAGTCTCAGTTGGCGATCGCATCTGAACTAAACTTACCAGTGATTATCCACTGTCGTGATGCTGCCGTGGCAACCAGAGAAGTGTTGCAAAAATGGCGGCAACTCAAAGGAGAAAGAGTGCGGGGTGTAATGCATTGCTGGGGAGGAACGCCAGAAGAAACTCAATGGTTTCTCGATTTAGGCTTCTATATCAGCTTTAGCGGAACGGTAACGTTCAAAAATGCCAAAGCGATCCAATCCTCAGCAGCGATGGTGAGTAGCGATCGCCTACTGATTGAAACAGACTGTCCTTTCCTTGCTCCAGTTCCGAAACGGGGCGAGAGGCGCAACGAACCTGCTTACGTGCTTTATGTAGCCGAGCAAGTAGCTAAACTGCGTCAGGAAACGGTAGAGGCGATCGCCCATCAAACCACTCAAAATGCCTGTAAATTATTCGGTCTGTCAATCTCATCAAGTGTGTAATAGGATCTTTTGTTACGTTGTGTTAAAAAAAATAAAAATATAGGGGGACGAAAATATGCTAATATCATTCCCTCAAAAACATTTTGCTTGCGCCATAATGATAAAGGAAGGAACATAAAACTTCTGATCTCAATTTTCCATGCTGTTATGGCTTGGCCATCCTCAAAAATCTCTACAAGCGGATGCTCTCCACACATTACTAACCGTGCCAACCTAAATTGAGCTAGACTTTTGCACAACATCGGTTTAGTGTGTATTGAACCTATTCAAAATCGTTAAACAAAAATAGCCTTGTGAGTACAATCCAGCAAAATGAAGTGATTCTAATTCAAAAAAATCGACAAGGTGCGGATCGTTCCCTCAGTCTTAGGATATCTAAGATATCACTGAGAGTATAAACATCGGGGTGAATTTAAAACACACTGCGTGGAGCTGCGTCAGCAAATTAACGCGCTTTTTGGAGGGGAAGTGAAGAAAGTAAATCAAATTCAGGAATATTTTAACTGGATATTCTATTTGAAATGGTCATCGGGGAGCCAGATCATTGGCTGGCTTTTCCGACTAGTACCCCTGCGGGAAAGCAAACTACGCCAAGCGTCTTCCACAAAAGAAGCAAATGGCATAATTGGGCATGGGATGCAGAGGAGAAAGACTTTCACCAACTTTTCTCCTGCTCCCATAATACCCAGTAACCATTACTTATTCCCGATTAGGGGCGATTGCTCCCTTGTCGAAATTGCTCATTCCAGCCAGATTTAATCGCTGCGGACTACACCTGTAAATCACAAGTGTGTAACAAAAAGTTCCCAAACAGCTAAGGACACTGGCTAGCACTGGGAAGCGTCAAACAGCAGTGTCCAAGGGAAAATTTAACCAGGTTGACAAAGGTAGAGGCATGACTAAAGAAACATATATGGAACCCGCCTTTCTGTTGCCCGACTTGATTGAAATCCAGCGATCAAGCTTTCGCTGGTTTTTAGAAGAAGGGCTGATAGAAGAACTTAACTCCTTTAGTCCTATTACAGATTATACGGGCAAATTAGAACTGCACTTTTTGGGTCATAACTACAAACTCAAGGAGCCAAAGTACAACGTAGAAGAAGCGAAACGGCGAGATAGTACTTATGCCGTCCAAATGTATGTTCCCACAAGGTTGATTAATAAAGAAACCGGGGAAATCAAAGAGCAAGAGGTATTCATTGGTGATTTGCCTTTGATGACCGATCGCGGCACGTTTATTATTAACGGAGCCGAGCGGGTAATTGTCAATCAAATAGTGCGATCGCCAGGAGTTTACTACAAATCAGAAATAGACAAAAACGGGCGACGTACTTATTCAGCTAGCTTAATTCCCAACCGGGGCGCATGGCTGAAATTTGAAACAGACCGTAACGATTTGGTGTGGGTACGCATCGACAAAACCCGCAAACTCTCAGCCCAGGTACTTCTCAAAGCTTTAGGCTTATCAGACAACGAAATCTTTGATGCCTTACGCCACCCCGAATATTTCCAAAAAACCATCGAAAAAGAAGGGCAGTTTTCTGAAGAAGAAGCCCTAATGGAGTTATATCGGAAACTGCGTCCAGGTGAACCACCCACAGTATTAGGTGGACAACAACTCCTAGACTCCCGATTCTTTGACCCGAAACGTTATGACCTTGGTCGCGTTGGACGGTACAAACTCAACAAAAAATTGCGCCTTTCTGTTCCAGATACAATGCGCGTTTTGACGGCTGGCGATATTTTAGCAGCCGTAGATTACCTAATTAACCTAGAATATGACATCGGTAATATCGATGACATCGACCACTTAGGCAACCGCCGGGTGAGAAGCGTTGGGGAATTACTGCAAAACCAAGTACGAGTGGGCTTAAACCGTTTAGAGAGAATTATTAGGGAACGGATGACCGTATCCGATGCAGAAGTGCTAACCCCCGCTTCCTTGGTGAACCCCAAACCACTGGTAGCAGCAATTAAAGAATTCTTTGGTTCTAGCCAATTAAGTCAGTTCATGGATCAAACCAATCCTCTGGCCGAACTGACCCACAAACGCCGTCTGAGTGCCCTTGGCCCTGGTGGTTTAACCCGCGAACGCGCTGGGTTTGCCGTGCGAGATATTCATCCTAGTCACTATGGACGCATTTGCCCCATTGAGACACCAGAAGGCCCCAACGCCGGATTGATTGGCTCCTTAGCAACCCATGCGCGGGTGAACCTATACGGCTTCTTAGAAACGCCATTTAGACCTGTAGAAAATGGTCGGGTCAGATTTGACCTGCCTCCAGCCTACATGACAGCCGATGAAGAAGACGATTTGCGGGTTGCTCCTGGGGATATTCCTGTAGATGAAACCGGGCACATTATTGGTCCACAAGTGCCAGTACGCTATCGCCAAGAATTTTCTACCACAACACCAGAACAGGTTGACTACGTAGCAGTATCTCCCGTACAGATTGTGTCGGTAGCAACCAGCATGATTCCCTTCTTGGAGCATGATGACGCTAACCGAGCGCTGATGGGATCGAACATGCAACGGCAAGCAGTCCCCCTGCTCAAGCCAGAGCGTCCTTTGGTGGGTACTGGTTTGGAAGCCCAAGGAGCAAGAGACTCCGGGATGGTGGTTGTATCGCGTACCGATGGCGATGTCACTTATGTGGATGCCACGGAAATTCGCGTCCGTCCGAAACCGAATACCCCAGAAATTAAGTACACCCTTTCCAAGTATCAACGTTCCAACCAAGACACCTGTTTAAATCAGAAACCTCTCGTCCGCATTGGTGAGCGGGTTGTTGCCGGTCAGGTGTTAGCTGATGGTTCCTCCACCGAAGGCGGTGAATTGGCGCTAGGACAAAATATCGTCGTTGCCTACATGCCTTGGGAAGGCTACAACTACGAAGACGCGATTTTAATCTCTGAAAGACTGGTGCAGGATGATGTTTACACCTCAATTCACATTGAAAAATATGAAATTGAAGCTAGACAGACGAAACTAGGGCCAGAAGAAATTACCAGAGAAATTCCCAACGTCGGGGAAGATGCCTTACGCCAGTTGGATGAACAGGGAATCATTCGCATTGGGGCATGGGTAGAAGCTGGGGATATCTTAGTAGGGAAAGTCACACCAAAAGGTGAATCTGACCAACCGCCAGAAGAAAAACTTTTGCGGGCGATATTTGGTGAAAAAGCGCGGGATGTGCGGGATAATTCCCTGCGAGTTCCCAACGGTGAAAAAGGTCGCGTCGTCGATGTGCGCTTATTTACCCGCGAACAAGGCGATGAACTGCCACCGGGAGCCAATATGGTAGTCCGGGTGTATGTTGCCCAAAAACGCAAAATCCAAGTTGGCGACAAAATGGCAGGACGGCACGGTAATAAAGGGATTATTTCTCGGATATTACCGGCGGAAGATATGCCTTATTTACCCGATGGTTCACCAGTGGACATTGTGCTTAACCCATTGGGCGTACCTAGTCGGATGAACGTCGGACAAGTATTTGAATGCCTCTTGGGTTGGGCTGGTCAGACCTTGGGAGTCCGATTTAAAATTACTCCCTTTGATGAAATGTACGGTGAAGAGTCATCACGCCGAATCGTGCATGGCAAATTGCAAGAAGCACGAGACGAAACAGGGAAAGATTGGGTATATAACCCAGATAACCCAGGCAAAATCATGGTGTATGACGGTCGTACAGGCGAACCTTTTGACCGAGCAATTACCATCGGTGTGGCTTATATGCTGAAACTGGTGCATTTGGTTGATGATAAGATCCACGCCCGTTCTACAGGCCCATACTCACTGGTAACTCAGCAACCCTTGGGTGGTAAAGCCCAACAAGGTGGTCAGAGGTTTGGGGAAATGGAAGTGTGGGCATTAGAAGCCTTTGGTGCAGCTTACACCTTGCAAGAATTGCTGACAGTTAAATCTGACGATATGCAAGGACGGAATGAAGCGTTAAATGCGATCGTTAAAGGTAAGGCAATTCCTCGACCGGGAACTCCAGAATCCTTTAAGGTGCTGATGCGCGAGTTGCAATCATTGGGGTTAGACATAGCCGTACACAAGGTAGAAACCCAAGCAGACGGCAGTTCCTTAGATGTGGAAGTCGATTTGATGGCAGACCAATCCGCCCGTCGTACACCTCCTCGACCCACCTACGAATCTCTTTCCCGCGAATCGCTCGACGATGACGAATAGTTAGTCAGGAGTGAGGAGTTAGAAGTTAACAATTCATAACTCCTAACTCCTAACTCCTAACTGAAAACTAAATATACTCAAAACTCATAACTCAGTACTTAAGTATGAGACCTGCCCAAACTAATCAGTTTGACTACGTAAAAATCGGCTTGGCTTCCCCTGAACGCATTCGGCAATGGGGCGAGAGAACATTGCCCAACGGTCAAGTCGTCGGTGAAGTCACCAAGCCAGAGACGATTAACTACCGAACTCTCAAGCCAGAGATGGATGGCTTATTTTGTGAGCGCATCTTTGGCCCGGCGAAAGATTGGGAATGCCATTGTGGTAAGTATAAAAGAGTTCGTCACAGAGGTATTGTTTGTGAGCGCTGTGGGGTAGAAGTCACCGAGTCACGGGTGCGTCGTCACCGCATGGGCTATATTAAACTTGCCGCACCAGTAGCTCACGTCTGGTATCTCAAAGGCATTCCTAGCTATATTTCCATCCTGTTGGATATGCCTTTACGGGATGTCGAGCAGATTGTCTATTTCAACTCCTATGTTGTCCTGAGTGCAGGTAATGCGGAAACTTTAACTTACAAACAACTACTGAGTGAAGACCAGTGGTTGGAAATAGAAGACCAAATTTATAGCGAAGATTCTATCCTGCAAGGCGTAGAAGTAGGTATTGGGGCTGAAGCACTGTTGCGTTTGCTTGCCGATATCAATTTAGAGCAAGAAGCCGAAAGCCTACGCGAAGAAATTGGTAACGCCAAGGGACAAAAGCGAGCCAAGCTAATTAAGCGACTGCGGGTGATTGACAACTTTATCGCCACTGGTTCCAAACCAGAGTGGATGGTAATGGCAGTTATTCCCGTAATTCCTCCCGATTTGCGCCCAATGGTGCAATTAGATGGCGGACGCTTTGCTACCAGCGATTTGAATGATTTGTATCGGCGGGTAATTAACCGGAATAATCGTTTGGCACGTTTGCAAGAAATTCTTGCACCAGAGATTATTGTGCGGAACGAAAAGCGGATGCTGCAAGAAGCAGTGGATGCTTTGATTGACAATGGTCGTCGGGGACGCACTGTGGTAGGGGCAAATAACCGTCCCCTAAAATCTTTGTCTGACATTATTGAAGGTAAGCAAGGACGTTTTAGACAAAACTTGTTAGGTAAACGAGTTGACTATTCTGGACGTTCGGTAATTGTGGTCGGGCCAAAGCTGAAAATTCACCAGTGCGGTTTGCCTAGAGAAATGGCAATTGAGCTATTTCAACCATTTGTGATTAACCGCCTGATTCGTAGTGGGATGGTAAATAACATCAAAGCTGCGAAAAAACTGATATCCCGCAATGATCCCAGTGTTTGGGATGTGCTGGAAGAGGTAATTGAAGGACACCCAGTAATGCTAAATCGGGCACCAACGTTGCACCGTTTGGGTATTCAGTCTTTTGAACCAATTTTAGTAGAAGGTAGAGCGATTCAACTACATCCTCTGGTGTGTCCAGCATTTAACGCCGATTTTGACGGCGACCAAATGGCGGTACACGTGCCACTATCGCTAGAAAGTCAAGCTGAAGCGCGGTTGCTGATGTTGGCTTCTAACAATATTTTGTCACCAGCCACGGGTAAACCCATTATCACGCCTAGCCAAGATATGGTGTTGGGAGCGTATTACTTAACCGCAGAAAATCCCGGTGCAACAAAAGGCGCAGGAAATTACTTTTCTTCGCTAGAGGATGTAATTATGGCTTTCCAGCAAGATCAAATTGACTTGCACGCCTATATTTACGTAAGGTTTGATGGTGAAATAGAATCAGACCAACCGGATACGGAACCCGTGAAAGTGACGGAAAACGAGGATGGTACTCGCACATTACTCTATAAGTTCCGTCGAGTCAGACAAGACGCTAAAGGCAATGTACTTTCACAGTATATATACACAACCCCTGGTCGCGTTATTTACAATAATGCCATTCAGGAAGCACTTGCTAGTTAATTCGTAATTTCTAATTCGTAATTCGTAATTAATCTTCAATTACGAATTACGAATTACGAACTACGAATTATTAATTATTAATGACTTAGGACTAATGATTAATGACTAACGAAAAAATGATTTTTCGCAATCGCGTGGTTGACAAAGGTCAACTGAGAAATTTAATTTCTTGGGCCTTTACGAATTATGGTACAGCGCGAACCGCAGTGATGGCGGACAAATTGAAAGATTTGGGATTTCGCTACGCTACCAAAGCAGGGGTTTCCATCAGTGTAGATGACCTGATGATACCACCAACTAAGCGATTGCTCTTAGAAGCAGCCGAGGAAGAAATTCGCGCTACTGAAACCCGTTATCAACGGGGAGAAATCACTGAAGTAGAACGCTTCCAAAAGGTAATTGATACCTGGAATGGTACCAGTGAAGCCTTGAAAGATGAAGTAGTCGTCCACTTCAAGAAGACTAATCCCCTGAATTCCGTATACATGATGGCATTCTCCGGGGCGCGGGGGAACATCTCTCAAGTCCGGCAGTTGGTGGGGATGCGGGGACTGATGGCAGATCCTCAAGGGGAAATTATCGATTTACCGATCAAAACCAACTTCCGTGAAGGACTCACGGTGACGGAATACATTATTTCGTCTTACGGTGCCAGAAAAGGATTGGTGGATACTGCCTTGCGGACGGCTGACTCTGGTTATCTTACCCGTCGGTTGGTGGACGTATCCCAGGATGTAATTATTAGGGAATTTGACTGCGGCACCACTAGAGGTCTGGCGATTCGACCAATGACAGAAGGTGCTAAAACCTTGATTCCTCTGGCAACTCGCTTGATGGGACGGGTAATTGGCGAAGATGTGGTGCATGCGGTAACAAAAGAATTGATTGCAGCCCGCAATTCCCCAATTTCTGAGGATTTGGCGAAGAAAATTGAAAAATCTGGGGTGGGTGAAGTTGTGGTGCGATCGCCACTAACTTGTGAAGCCGCACGTTCTGTCTGTCAACACTGCTATGGCTGGAGTTTGGCCCACGCCAAGATGGTAGACTTGGGTGAAGCTGTAGGGATTATTGCCGCTCAAAGTATCGGCGAACCTGGTACTCAGTTAACCATGCGGACATTCCACACGGGTGGTGTGTTTACTGGGGAAGTGGCGCAACAAGTTCGTTCTAAAATCGATGGGACTGTTAAGCTTCCCCGGAAACTGAAGACTAGAACATATCGTACCCGCCACGGGGAAGATGCCCTCTATGTTGAGGCTAATGGCATCCTGCTTTTGGAGCCAACAAAAGTAGGTGATGTGACTCCAGAGAACCAAGAGGTTCATCTTACCCAAGGTTCAACACTATATGTATTTGATGGAAATAAGGTAAAACAAGGTCAGTTGTTGGCAGAGGTTGCCCTCGGTGGACGCACAACTCGGACTAATACAGAAAAAGCCGTTAAAGATGTTGCCTCTGACTTGGCAGGGGAAGTGCAATTTGCCGAAGTTGTTCCCGAACAAAAAACTGACCGTCAAGGTAATACTACAACCACAGCCGCCCGAGGTGGCTTGATTTGGATTTTGTCTGGGGAAGTTTACAACTTGCCACCAGGTGCAGAATTGGTGGTGAAAAATGGTGATGCGATCGCTTCTAATGGAGTTTTAGCAGAAACCAAGTTAGCCAGTTTGCACGGTGGTGTGGTGCGTTTGCCCGAAGCTACCCCAGGTAAGAGTACCAGAGAAATTGAGATTATCACCGCTTCTGTGGTTTTAGACCAGGCAACGGTGACAGTCCAAAGTTCCCAAGGTCGCAATAACTACTTAGTCTCCACAGGCAACAACCAGGTATTTAACCTCCGGGCTACACCAGGCACAAAAGTGCAAAATGGTCAAGTGGTAGCTGAGTTAATTGATGACCGCTATCGGACAACCACTGGCGGATTCCTGAAATTTGCGGGTGTTGAAGTCCAGAAGAAAGGCAAAGCCAAGCTGGGTTATGAAGTGGTGCAGGGCGGTACACTGTTGTGGATTCCTGAAGAAAGCCACGAAGTCAATAAAGATATCTCCTTGCTGTTGGTAGAAGACGGTCAGTTTGTCGAAGCTGGCACCGAAGTGGTGAAGGATATCTTCTGCCAAAACAGTGGTGTGGTAGAAGTGACCCAGAAAAACGACATCCTCCGGGAAGTCGTGGTGAAGCCAGGGGAACTGCTGATGGTAGACGATCCAGAATCAGTTATCGGGCGAGATAACACCTTTATCCAACCAGGTGAAGAATTCCAAGGCAATGTCGCTACTGAATTGCGATATGTCCAGTATGTAGAGACACCAGAAGGACCCGCCCTGTTGAGCCGTCCAGTAGTTGAATTTGCCGTACCGGATAATCCAGATGTGCCATCAACGACATCGGTAAGTCAACAAACCGGGCGATCGATTCAGTTGCGGGCTGTGCAGCGACTACCTTACAAAGATTCAGAACGTGTCAAATCTGTTGAAGGTGTGGAACTGCTGCGAACCCAGCTAGTGCTAGAAATTGAGCAAGAAGGGGAACAAGACCATAATGCTTCACCCCTGGCAGCAGATATTGAATTGGTAGAGGATACCGAAGACCCAGAAGTTCAACGTTTACAACTGGTAATTTTGGAATCCTTGGTAATTCGTCGAGACATTACCGCCGATGCCACCCAAGGTAGTACCCAAACTACACTTGAGGTACACGATGGGTTAACTATTGCCCCTGGTTCTGTAGTCGCACGTACCCAAATCTTGTGTAAAGAAGGCGGGGAAGTACGGGGTGTCCAAAAAGGAACCGAAAACGTGCGTCGCTGCTTGGTGTTGCGTGACGTTGACAGGCTCACCATTAATACTAGTACTCAGCCCAAGGTAAAAGTGGGTGATTTGCTAGTAGAAGGTACAGAAGTTGCTCCCGGAGTTTTTGCCCCAGAATCAGGGCAAGTAGTGGATGTTAAAAATGCTCCTGCTGCATCTGGTGGGGAATCAGCTTTGAGTACTAAAAACTTCGTTATTACTACCCGCATCGGTCGTCCTTATCGAGTCAGCCCTGGTGCTGTGTTGCAGATAGAAGACGGCGATTTGGTACAACGGGGTGATAACTTGGTGTTGCTGGTGTTTGAACGCGCCAAAACCGGAGATATCATTCAAGGTTTGCCCCGGATTGAGGAACTGCTGGAAGCTCGTAAACCGAAAGAAGCGTGCATTTTATGTCGTCGGGCGGGTGAAGTTAAGGTAGTTTACGCTGATAGTGGTGATGAAGCGATCGCCATCAAGGTCGTAGAATCAAATGGCGTGGTGACAGATTATCCTCTAGGACCAGGACAAAATTTGATTGTGCCAGATGGCTCAATGGTATTAGCGGGACAACCGTTAACTGATGGACCATCTAATCCCCACGAAATTTTGGAAATTTTCTTTAGCCTGGGTTCGGAAGACGGAATCTATGCTTGTGCTAGCCTTGCCTTGCAAAAGGTACAGACATTCTTAGTGAATGAAGTGCAAATGGTGTACCAGTCTCAAGGGATTGATATTTCCGATAAGCACATTGAAGTAATTGTTCGCCAGATGACCAACAAAGTCAGGATTGATGATGGTGGTGACACTACAATGCTTCCCGGCGAATTGGTAGAACTGCGCCAAGTTGAGCAGGTGAACGAAGCGATGGCAATTACAGGCGGTGCGAGGGCGCAGTACACTCCAGTATTGTTGGGGATCACCAAAGCATCGCTGAACACCGACAGCTTTATTTCCGCCGCATCTTTCCAAGAGACAACACGAGTACTTACCGAAGCAGCTATCGAAGGCAAATCTGACTGGCTGCGCGGATTAAAGGAAAACGTGATTATCGGGCGATTGATTCCAGCTGGTACTGGTTACAATACCTATGAAGAACCCGGTGCGATCGATGATTATGCTACTGAAATTACCAGTAGTGTGTTAGATGAAGTTGACGATCCCCTAGATATGGTCTTAGACGATCGCACCGCTCGCACCTATAATTTAGATTCTCCTACTCTTGGGGAATCTGGATTTGGTAGCAGACGTGCAGAAAGGTCTATTCTAGATGAAGAAGATGAATTAATTGCTGATGAAGTACCAGATGATGACGATTACGAGGAAGAAGAGGAAGACGACGACGATGATTTCGACGACGAATAGAGTCTTGAAATTTACCGTCTAAAAGGTAATATAAAGTCTACTCAATTCCAACAAACACAGTACCTCACCAGTGTTACAGTGCCCCTTCAAAAACGAAGGGGCACTGTTGTCAAATTAATTTGCACTAATATATTTCTCTTTCACAAAGTCTAGTAGTCTGTCCCAAAAGTTTTGAGAGGTTGAGAAACGAACCGCAAAGGACGCAAAGAGCGCAAAGTTAAGAGGTAAAGAAGATAAATTTAAAACTGATTCACCTCTCAAAACTTTTGCGATAGACCACTAGTGGTCTACATTGCTTAAAACCTTGCATTTAGTCCTCTTAAGAAGACTTTAGTTAGTAGCTTTAGAATTTATTCCCAACCAGGATAGCAACGAAGTGAGTAATTGAAAAGATGTTAGTAGTGACTTAAGTATTAGCTGTTTTTTGGATTTCGTCTAACTTGGTACGCACTGCCTGAATATCCTGCCACATCAACCATTTCGGCGCACCTCTTTCCTTGGAAGGATTACGTAGCAAGTAGGAAGGATGAAAAATTGGCATACATAAACGCCCTTCCCACTCCAGCCACTGTCCGCGAATTTTGGTAATCCCCCGTTTATCGCCAGTGATTCCTTTGACAGCAGTTGCACCCGTTAACAGAATTATTTTGGGGTCAACTAGGCGAATCTGTTCTAATAAATAGGGTAGACAAGCTGCCACTTCTACAGGAGTGGGAACTCTATTCTCTGGGGGACGACATTTATTGATATTGGCGATATATACATCATGGTCAGTAGTCAGATTCACCGATGCCAAAATTTTCTCCAGCAATTGCCCCGATCTACCCACAAATGGTAAACCTGTTTCATCTTCATTTTGACCAGGTGCTTCACCTATAACCATAATTGGTGCTTTGAGATTGCCACGTCCGACAACAGCATGAGTACGAGTGTCTCCCAAGGCACAACGGTGGCAGCGATCGCAATCCTGTGTCAACTCTGTTATGCCAGAATAAGTTCCGGGAGCGATCGCAATTTTTGCGTCTGTAGGAATCAGTTTTCGTTGGTTAAAAGTTGAGTCGTCGAAGAGGCTGAGTTGGTTTTCGCTGCTCATGAAAATCAGGATTTTGGCATCAGCGCCAGCTGTTATATCTGAATTAAATAGCCCTCTGGCTGGATATTTATCAGAACAATAAACTTTTGCTGAATACTTAATTATTTATACAAATCTTATTGTATCAGTTAATTTGAGACAAAATTCGGTCATGATAAAAGCAGTGCCGTCCTAAGATGCTGGGGGAAACCATGTCACATACCCCACTTTTCGCCGATCGTACCCATGCAGGTGAGTTATTGGCGCGAGTAATTTATGATATTTTGACTCAGGAAACTATTGATTCTGGGGTAAAGCCTCTACCAATTGTTTATGCTTTGCCAAGAGGAGGTGTAGCAGTAGCAGCACCAATAGCAAGTCTTTTGGATTGTCCGTTGACAATTGTTGTGGCAAAAAAGATTAGCCATCCAGAAAATCCAGAGTTAGCAATTGGTGCGGTTACTACTTCTGGAAATGTTCTTTGGGCTGATCAAAAGCTATTTCGCCTTAAACATGATGTGCGGTGGCGAGAAGTGGCTTTAAATAAAGCGATGAATCAAGCGAAGTATCTTGAGGCTCAATTAATTCCTGCTTGTCCACAGGTGAATACAGAGAATGCTACGCTGATCTTAGTTGATGATGGTATTGCTACAGGTATGACAATAGCGGTAGCCGCAACTGCCATGAGAGCGCTTTCTCCAGCAGCAGTTTGGCTATGTACTCCATTAGCGCCACAAAAATTGTTACCTTGGTTAGAACAGTGGGGCGATCGCACAATAGTCTTAGAAACACCCGAACCCTTCTGGAGTGTGAGTAATTTTTACGCAGAATTTCCCCAAGTAGATACATTAGAAGTTCTCCTATATCTCCAACAACAAAAGACAATGAGGGGAATTGATCTGTGCGAGTAATTTTTAGTTATTTCCCTTTCTTGCTTTTTAACTTTTGGGTCAAGAGAGCTAACATCATCACAGGACTTACGCACAGGTAACAGAAAAACGAACCGCGTTCGCGCTTTGCGTCTCGTAGAGAAGTCGAAGTATTACGAATTACGAATTACGAATTACGAATTATTTGCAGATGTTCCCTGCTGATATTCCATAGCTTTGGCATAATCACCCAAGGCTTCGTAAGCAGCTTTCAGACGAGCAAGAACTTCTTCTTCAGTGCGCCGATCTTTCATACTCCTAGCTAACAACAAACGTTCTTCATAATATGTAATTGCTTTTTTATAGTCACCCAAAGCTTCACAAGCAACTACTAAATTACCTAAAGACTGTTCCTCAATACGCTTGTCTTGAATTTCTCTAGCTAATTGCAACCGATCTTCATAATACTTAATGGCTTTGGTATAATCACTTAAAGCATAACAAGCATTGCCCAGATTCTTTAGCACTTGAGAAGCACTGCGAACATTTTTTAAGGAGCGTGATAGGACTACACACTGCTCATAATAGGCGATCGCTTTTGGGTAATTGTTCAAAGCATACCAAGCATTACCTAAATTCTTGAGTACCTGTTCCTCTCCCCAATTATCTTTGAGTTCCCGCACAATCTCTAGACTTTGCTGCTGATATTCAATCGCTTGTGTAAACTCCCCTAAAGCTTTATACACTAATCCCAAATTATTCAGTGCTGCTACTTGACTGCGTTTGTCTTGCAGTTGCTGCGTTATTTTCAAACATTTTTCTAGAAACTCAATAGCCTTATTATGGTCATTTAGGTGGCGGTATGCATTGCCTAAATGGGAAAGCGCTTGCATCTGCAACGCTAAATCTGAGGTGTTATTGAGCAAAGACAAACACTGTTGGGAGTAAGAGATAGCACCTTTGTAATCTCCAGCGCTGTAAGTTACCAATCCTAAAAAAGAAAGTGCTTGTGCTTGTTTTTGCAAATCCCCAACTGCCTGAAACAGCCCCAAGGATTGCTGTAAAGACTTCATAGCCGTTATTAATTCGCCAGCTTGCTGCTGTTGAATTCCTTCCCGCAGTAGCTTGGAAGCTTCTGACAAATGGTCATCACTTTCTTCTGGAGGTATTATTTCTGCTTGTGAACCAGAGTCAAATTCATGGGTAATGGTATTACGCTTCACTGGTTTTAGGTATGTTATGGGTAATTGCAAGGGAACTGTATTTTTCGATCTGGTTATTCCATTCGCCTCTAGACATCAACTCCTTCCTGTGAAGTCTAGTGCTAAATCTAGTGTTCCCAAAACCAGGATGTATCTTTCATCAGTCTGATTTACCGCAGCGTAATAACTATATATAGCAATCATATTTGATTTGTGAAAATGGTTTAGGATTGCTATAGCAGTCTTATATCTTTTGCGATCGTCTGTATTTCCGATCTATTCATATTCTCTATGTCTGGATAAATTCGATTAAAAAACTATTTTATAAAAATCCATTTTTATCGATATAATAACTATTCAATAAGCAATTTTAAAATATAAATGCGTTTATATACATAGAGTTTTAATTGAAATTTTAGAAGTCAATACTAGGGCAATCATTCATAGCAACAAGATTATTTAACAGTTTTATTATCAATATCTGCGCTGTGTGTATTGTGTAGGATATCCCGCACCCCCATTAAAATTTTCCCTAGCATATTTTTACCACTGCCATCTGCTCCGCAACCCCAATAAAAATCGATAGGCGAGTTTTCAACAATTTCTGCATTTCCTGTGGAAAGTAAAATATCTCTAATATCTGTATGAGTTTGAAATTTACATAGCACAGCTTGCCGCATGATGTCGTCTTTAACTTCTTCCCAATCTTGACGTAGTGGACGGGTTCTCTCACGCCCCATTCTGGCCGCATCTTTAGGTGTTTTAACTAGGCGAATTTGCTCTACATGAAGTGTACCTATAAACTTTTGCGCTTGAAAGTAGTGTTCGCTAGTTGACCAATACAATCCATCTAATTCAAAACCGTGGGGCGAAAAATTAGAGAAACAACCATATTCTTCACGAGTGCTATAAAAGTAGATTGTCATAGATTTAATACAACTTGAATTCACTGAATTTCTGAGTTTTTTATAAAACAGACGATTTATTTTCTGTTGATTCAATAAACGCCTCAAACTGACCATTAGGAGTCCATTGAATAGCCCCATCTCGTCCCGTAAAGAACAATTTAGTTTTACTTTGATTCAGTTCAGATAAAGTTTTTGAATCAAAGTTGGCAGAAGAAGCGATCGCTACTTGTGGTTGCAGAGCAATAACTAAATCTTTCAATGACTCAGGGGCGCACCAAAGCACTTGTGGGCGAGGCAAACTTCCATTTTTAACTAGTTGCTGTACCTCTTTAGATTTAACATTACCTACTAACAACCAATTCTGATCTAAAATTTGTAATTGTAAAATGGGTAATTGGTCGTTGATTAATTGCGCTACTATCGAACCAGCTTTTACAGATTGACCAACTGCCAAAGGTTGATAAATTCCTTGATGTTTTTGTAGTTCCTGTTGAATTGCCTGAGTTGTAATAGAATTATCTGTTTGGGGTGAATATTCATAAAAATTATTGATTGGTAGACGTTGCATTAATTCAAACCAAGCATTACTTTGATTACCTTGAAAATCAGTTGCGATCGCCCAATTTATTTGATTTACACCCTGCTGTTGTAAAAAAGGTAAAATTGTAAAACGTCCTGTACCTTCATCGCCACTATTAATTACAGTTACAGTACCTCGATCTTGAACAACTACAATTGGTTCCGTACCAGACTCTAAGACAGTTATCCTAAACAATGTATTTTTAGAATGCCAAAGCGGGATGAATACTAAACCAATCGCAATTATATTAGCAAACCACCACCGCTTTTGCCACCATCGCACTAGCCAGACCAAGATAATTAGTACATAAATCGCCAAAAGCTGCCAAGTAGATATGCTGCCCACCGCAACAGAATTTCCGGGCAAATTGCTAAAAAATCCCACTAGTTTAATTAGCCAATCAGTAGGATAGTGTAACACTCCGGCTAGGAAGCTTCCTGCTTCAGTCCAAGCTAAACCTACTAACGCACTGATAATTCCACCTATACTAATGATCGAAATTAGTGGAGTACTAACCACATTCAACAACAGACTATAAGATGGTACAACTCCAAAGACAAAAAGTTGCACAGGTAAAGTCCAAATAGTGGCAGCTAGGGGAACGGCAATTAAAGAAGCGATCGCAGGTGGTAGCCATGCTAGGCGATTGACTAATGGGGTTACTGTGACGACTAATCCCAGTGTTGCTAAAAAACTCAATTGAAAACCTAAATCCCAAATCCATAGAGGATTAAATATTAATAACAGAGTTGCTGCTAATAGTAATGAGCCAAACTGCTTTACCTTCCTTTTTAATAACAAACCAACTAATGCCGCAAAACCCATAATGACGGCTCTGAGAACCGCAGGTTGAAAACCTGTTAAACTCAGAAAAATAATTAAAGCCAAAAAGCCAAGGGTAAATTGCGTTCCTTTTTTTGCCCGCCTCGTTAACTGTAAGATCACACTCAAAATCAAAGAAGTTTGGAACCCGGAAGCAGCTAAAGCATGAGCTAATCCGGCTTGTACGAATAAGTCGCGGATATCGTAGGGTAAATCAACAGCTTTGCTACCTAAAACCATTGCACTAACAAGCGGCCCTTCAGGAATACCCAGCCAACGAACTTGCGATCGCACAATTCGCTCCCGAATTTGCCACCATCCCCATTTCCGTTCCTGATCCAAAACATTTATTTGTCGCCCAATTAGACCGGCAAACGTTCCTTCTTGCTTGAGAAACTTCTGAAAGTCAAAACCACCAGGATTGGAAGCCGCCTTTGGTTTGTACAAAATCCCAGTTACAGCAATTTGTTGACTAGGATATAACCCAGTAGCCTGAAGTATAGGCACTGTCACATACAATTTGCCCGTTACCCCTTTTGGCACACCTGCTGAACCTTTATCATTTTTGACTTCATCTAGCTGAGTCGCTTCCAACCAAAATTGTCCTCGCTGACTGCGAGTCAAGCGGGGATTACTCGCCACTTCGCCGCGTACAATCACAAGTTGTTCTTGATTATTGCTATTTCCAGGCGGAACGAACTGACTAATATCTTTTGCGCCTGGTTGTGGCACTCGCCATTGAAAATACACAGTTGCTAACAAGCCCACCAAGCCGGCAGCTACCCATATTCGAGGATGGGCAATAGTTTGCCAATTATTAGGCACCGCCTTTGTTTTGCTTCCAGCATTTTCTGGTTTCTGAGCAAATAGTCGTAGTGTGGTGCGCCTTCTAAAAAGAATTGCTCCCACTATTCCCAGAACCAAAATCCCCACACCACCCCAAGGAACTGCTGTAAACAGCAACCCAAAAATATAGCCAAGACAAATAATTACACCACTAGTTTGAATCATAAGATTTTTGTAAAAGCACCTGACAACCCGAATTTGCAGATGATTGAAATAATAGATAGGACAGCAATAAAAAAATCGGCGTTGCTGAATTTGGTTATGAAATTCAAAAATAAAATATTCCAAACTCTTATTGTGTGTGTTTGGAGTACCTCTGCGTCAGATTTTTATCTCTTTAATCAGCAACAGCGAAAAATTTTTATGCTTGTGGTGAGTATAGTCCATCAAGTTTATATAAACAAAGCCCGCACAGGCGGGCCTTATCCTTGTAGCTTTGATATTCTAGACTCAATATTTAACCCTATTTCTGTCCTTTAGTAAAAGCCGCATCAATCAAAAAGATATACCTAGCTCAAACCTCAGCGCAACTAAGGATAAACAGAACACAAAATCGTAGTGAATTAAATTTGGCACGACTCTGCGTACCTTTGCCTTTACTTTGCGTTCCTCTGAGTTTAAAAACGCTATAATTTTACACAAATCTGTACTTAGTTCGTGTAGCCACACCCTTTAGGATATTGGGCTGACTATTGAACTCACATTATCTTTGAGCAATGGAAAACCCAACTTCTCCCTTTGCTCAACATATAAATGAGCTACCTTTCTAGCCAAATGCCGAATCCTGGCAATATAGCGAGTTCTCTCCGTCACCGAAATCACACCTCTAGCATCCAGCAGATTGAACGTGTGCGAACACTTCATTACATAATCTAAGCTAGGCAATACCAATCCTCGCTCCGTCAATTGGGTAGCTTCCTGCTCATACAAATTAAATAGTGTCAGCAGCAACTCGGGATTCGACGCTTCAAAGTTGTATGTACACTGCTCAATCTCTCCCTGGAGGTAAACATCACCATAAGTAATGTTGTCCGTCCAATGAATCTTAGTAATTGCCTCTACTTGCTGGAGATACATTGTCAGCCGCTCTAATCCGTATGTAATTTCAATCGACACCGGACGGCAATCAATTCCTCCACACTGTTGGAAGTAGGTAAATTGAGTAACTTCCATCCCATCTAACCATACTTCCCACCCAGTACCCCAAGCTCCCACAGTTGCATCTTCCCAGTTATCCTCTACAAACCGAATATCGTGGTCTTCAGGACGGATACCTAAAGCCCTTAATGAATCAAGATAAATCTCCTGAATATTATCTGGTGACGGCTTAATCAGAACTTGGTACTGATAATAGTGTTGGAAGCGGTTGGGGTTTTCTCCATACCGTCCATCCGTCGGGCGACGACACGGTTCAACATACGCCACAGCCCACGGTTCTGGTCCTAATGCTCTTAAAAATGTCTGAGGATTCTTAGTACCTGCCCCCTTCTCAATATCGTAAGGCTGGGCTATAAGACAACCGCGATCGCCCCAAAACTGATGCAATAAACTTATTACCGACTGAAAATTCACGCTTCCCCCTTCCTGAGTTAGCACAGTGCATAAACCATTGTTGCCTACAACCCAACACTGTAAGAAGTTTCAGGGGACAAAAAAGCAGTTCCAAAACATTTTGGAAAAAGTAGTTGACACAAAGAGTTGGGTTCGCTATATTGAATAAGTGCCTGAAGCCGACGCGAAAGAGCGTGGTTTCAAGGGATACCGAACCTTGAAAATATTATAGTTTGAAAGCGAATAGACAGCAAGTAATTTGCGTCAAGAAAATGATAACTAAGCTGAAGTTAAAAAAGAGCAGCTATTGAGCTATAGAGCTTTCCAATACAAAACGGAGAGTTTGATCCTGGCTCAGGATGAACGCTGGCGGTATGCTTAACACATGCAAGTCGAACGAAGCCTTTCGGGGCTTAGTGGCGGACGGGTGAGTAACGCGTGAGAATCTGGCTTTAGGTCTGGGACAACCACTGGAAACGGTGGCTAATACCGGATGTGCCCTTCGGGGTGAAAGATTAATTGCCTGAAGATGAGCTCGCGTCTGATTAGCTAGTTGGAAGTGTAATGGACTCCCAAGGCGACGATCAGTAGCTGGTCTGAGAGGACGATCAGCCACACTGGGACTGAGACACGGCCCAGACTCCTACGGGAGGCAGCAGTGGGGAATTTTCCGCAATGGGCGAAAGCCTGACGGAGCAATACCGCGTGAGGGAGGAAGGCTCTTGGGTCGTAAACCTCTTTTCTCAGGGAAGAACACAATGACGGTACCTGAGGAATAAGCATCGGCTAACTCCGTGCCAGCAGCCGCGGTAATACGGAGGATGCAAGCGTTATCCGGAATGATTGGGCGTAAAGCGTCCGCAGGTGGCAATGTAAGTCTGCTGTTAAAGAGTCTAGCTCAACTAGATAAGAGCAGTGGAAACTACATAGCTAGAGTACGTTCGGGGCAGAGGGAATTCCTGGTGTAGCGGTGAAATGCGTAGAGATCAGGAAGAACACCAGTGGCGAAGGCGCTCTGCTAGGCCGTAACTGACACTGAGGGACGAAAGCTAGGGGAGCGAATGGGATTAGATACCCCAGTAGTCCTAGCCGTAAA